>DUIL01000027.1:2598-8379 GCA_013330385.1 Candidatus Thalassarchaeaceae archaeon | reverse complement strand
CGTGATTTCACACAGATTACTACTTATTGCGATAGACTATGCTACGCTAGTGCGAATACATGGTCACATTCCTACATTTATGCTGCTGAGGACTTACTTGGGGTCGAAGTCCCTGAACGCGCAGAATACATTCGCCTCATTGCAGTTGAACTCCAGAGAATCGCCAGCCATTTGATGTGGCTAGGTGCTTATGGGCCTGACATTGGAAATCTATCCGTTATGGTTTGGTGTCTGCGTGAGCGGGAGATGATGATGGATTTGCTACAAGAAATGGGAGGTTCTCGTATGCATTACAATTTCCCTCGTATAGGGGGTGTGAAGCGCGACCTCCCTCACGGATTCGCTCAGAGGGCACGTGCAAAACTAGCTTTGTTCCAAGATCGAATTCAAGAGTACGAAGCCCTATTTGATGAGAGCACAGTATTCCTTGTCCGTAGTCAGGGTGTTGGGTATGCTAAGCCTGCCGAAATGATCAACCACGGTGTAACCGGACCCAACGTTCGAGCCGGTGGAGTTGACTACGATGTCCGTTGGGCTCATCCATATTCAGTATACAGTGAATTAGATTGGGTACCTGCAGTAGAACGCTCATCAATTAAGGGTGCAGACTGTTATGATCGATACCGTGCTCGAATTGAAGAGATGAAAGAAAGTGCCAGCATGGTTCTTCAATCTCTGGATAAGATGCCTGGTGGAGCAGAAACCTATCACGAACCAGGTGATCCCAAAATTCTCGCTAAGGCTCCATCTAGGGCACCAGAAGGAACTAGCGGAAGTCACCACTTTGAGGATAGCCGAGGCGAGTCTATGTTCTACCTCGCAGGTGGCGGCGAAGGCCGTGGAAAGATGCCATATCGTGTATCCATCCGTTCTCCTATGTTCATCACCATTCCTTACGCAGCCAAGTGTATGATTGGATACAAAGTTGCAGATATTCCAGCTATCATGGGGTCATTTGACCCTTGTATCGGAGAGACTGACAGGTGAGGTGAAAGAATGGCTAGCAGTGATTGGTTGGATATACGTGGCTGGATGCAGTCACTTGTGAGTTGGTCAATGGATACAACTCATGACCTTCTTCCTAGTTCAGATATTGGACTCGGTCCTCTTGGGACATTGAATATTCAAGAGGAATTTGCTAGTGTTCAGAGTTCTCTTGAAATGTTTATTTTTACAACCATAATGTGTACTGTTGTTTTTGGTACAATGATGACTACTCTCATGGTAGTTCCATACATTGAGCGTAAGTTCATTGCTCGACTAATGGATAGGATTGGTGCCACCACATCTCTACGCAGCCTTTGGATTGGAGAAGGGCACACGACCGCAGGTCGATGGTGGAATCAACTACCCTTCGGAATGGGTGCTCCTATTGGTTGGTTGAATGGAGTGTTGAATTCAGTCTTAGGTAATGACTCAAAGCATATTGCTGTGAAAAGGGTGCACAACCGGGGATATCATGGATTAGTTATTTTCCCAGGATTCTTTCAGGCTCTCGCAGACTTCCTCAAATTCGCTACCAAGGAGCACATAGTCCCAGCAAAAGCAGATCGCGTAGTCTTTGAAACCGCTCCTGTAATTATCATTGCAACTACGGTTATGGTCTATGCATTCGTTCCATTTGGACCCCATATTTGGGCGGCTAACTCAGAATTGTCACTTGTATTCATGATGGCCGTCTTTGGCGTTGCACCTTTGGGAGTCTTCTTCGCAGGCTGGTCTTCAAACAATAAGTACACACTAATTGGAGGAATGCGTTCTGCTGCACAACTTACAGCCTACGAAATACCTCTTCTTGTCAGCGTTTTGGCAATAGCAGTGGTATCAGGGTCCTTCAATATTCTAGAAATAGTCGATTTCCAAATTGAGACTAGCAATACATGGAACATATTCATTCTACCATTGGGTGCAGCCTTATTCTTAATCACAATGATTGCAGAAGTTGAGCGAATCCCATTCGATATGCCGGAGGCTGAGGCTGAACTTGTTGAAGGTTGGTGGACTGAATATGGAGGGATTCGCTGGGGTCTAATGTTTGCTGTAGAGATGATGCGAGCATACGCTGCATGTATCCTATTCGCACTATTTTTCCTCGGTGGCTGGCAAGTTCCGTTTGAGGATACCTTAGTCGGACTACCTTTTGTTGGCGGCATATTTGAGTTTCTCGTATCGATAACACCTGGGATAGCAGTCCTTCTTCTCAAGGCGTACTTGATGTTCGCCTTCTTCGTCTGGGTGCGTGCATCTCTTCATCGAATACGTACCGATCAAATTCTAGAATTTGGCTGGAGGTGGCTATTGCCTGCTTCAATAATCAATCTTGCAATTGCCATTTGGCTACGTCTAGAGATATGGGACAATGGTTGGCCTATATGGACAGCCCCGGTTCTTTTCGGTGCATTCGTTATTGCCTTCATCGTTCTTGCTATTGATGAGGACAAAGATGCTCTCGAATTAAATCGTAGAATGTATCACACACAAACTCCCGACAAAGCGAGCCCGGGAACACATAGAGATTAGGAGGTGAAAGATTGGACGACTACAACACAGGACACCCTCATGCAGTTCCCAATTTCCGTAATTTGGTAATCAGGCCAATGTGGATTACTCTGAAGACAGCTCTTAGAACCGTTCCTTTCCTTGGAAGAGTTAGTTGGTTGAGGAACAACTACCACGGTCAAGAAGTTGTGATGAGCGATGAATTTACTCAGAGCAGAATAGGCGAGGGTCATCTATCAGATGGGCATACATATTCTGCTGACCGAGAATCAACAGATCTCCTTCCTTTCCTCGAGCGTCCAGTGACTGTGATGTATCCTTATGAGAGATTAGAGGACATGGAGCCATGGCTTTTCGTTCCTGGTAATTACAATGGGCGCATTGGAATTGTTTGGGAAACATGTACAGCATGCAAGGCTTGCGTACGTGCTTGCCCCAATGATTGTCTCCACATGACTTCTGAAGTACGTGTGAACGTTCTTGATACTACGGATGATGGTGATGAGTGGCACGGATATGGTTCCCAAGTTGAAGCAGGTGGATTTGCAGCAAAACCGAAGATGGAAAATCTAGACGCAGAGTCTTTTGATCTTATGAAGGATCATGCTGCTGCACCTTCGGAGTATGATTTCGCTGAGGTTATTGATATCAGTGGAGATACTGCAACAGTTCGTTGGATGGATGGTTCTGGAATTGAGGACATTTCGACATCGGAGTTGAAACCCGCTGAGACAGATATTGTCAGTGGACGCATTGACCTTGGGCGCTGTATGTTTTGTGGTCTATGTGCTGAGTCTTGTCCATTCGAATCCTTCTTCATGAGTAATGAGTACGATGGAATGTCTGGTTATTCTAGGGAAGATCTCTGGTTCGATGCAGACCGCACTCGATTACTTCCTTCAGTTCATCAAGAGCGCGTTGACATGGAACTTGCTAAGCGTGCTCAGAAGGAGAAAGATAAGCGTGCCAAGAAGGCCGCTAAGGCCGCTAAGGCCGCTCAAGAAGCGGAGGCATGATTCATGAATATCGATTTCGAAGCAATCGCATTTGTCATCATGTCACTTCTTGCAATATTAGGTGCACTTGGTTGCGTCTATTCTCGTCGAGTTGCCCATTCTCTACTTTCTCTAATGATGACTTTCTTCGCTGTTGCAGGTGTTTTCGTTTTGGCTCAGGCAGAGATGCTTGCAGCAGTTCAGATTCTAGTCTACCTCGGTTCAGTCATGTTAGTTGTTCAGTTTGGTGTTATGCTAACTCGTCGTCAAATCCAAGAAGGTGATGTCGAATGAAAGCAGTAGGAATATTCGCCAAGTTAGGTGTATTTGCCTTTGTTTTGATTCTCCTTCGAGAGGTTATGGAGCACCCTATGTGGAGTGGTTCAACTCCCTCTACTCAGACAGTTCCAACAACAGTTGATTTTGCTATTTCGATTTTCAATGATTGGGCTATCGTGACTTTGGTTCTAGGACTTCTTCTTGCAATGGCAATGATAGGTGCATCTTACCTTGTCCGAGATGAGCGCTTGGTCAATCTCCTATACGATATGGGAGGTGATGAATAATGATTGAGGCAAGTTGGATTGCTGGCCTTGGAGTCATTCTCTTTGGTATCGGATTAGTTGGGGCTTTTAGTCGCAAAAATGCAATTGTTGTTTTGATGTGTATTGAGGTGATGCTGAATGCAGCCAACCTCAATTTCGTAGCGGGCGCATTGCATCATGGCTCCGTTGACGGTTGGGTATTCACAGCGGTGGCAATAGCCATTGCAGCAGCTGAGGTCGCTATTGGGCTAGCAATCCTGCTTTCGCTATACAGCACGCAGGAAACCATATCGCTCGATGAGGCGAATCTGTTGAGGAACTGAGGTGAAAGGTATGGGGGAAAACAAGCAGGAATGGGACAGACTCCTTTACATCGTACCGTTCCTATTGGTTGTACCATACCTCTACAGTACTGGGGCTCATTCAACGGATTATGCTTGGATAATAATTGCGGCTCCATTGGTATTCTTTGCGGTCATAGCTATTGCCGGACAAATCTGGAATGGTAATGAGACTTGGGTTAATCGACTCAAGGAAGGAGGTGTGCTAGGATTAGGTGCTCTAGGTATGTCACTTTCTGCAGCACTTTGGATGATTTACGAATATCTTGACCACCATGGTCACATCGAGGTTGGTGAACCATGGAGTTGGCTGACATTTGACATTCTGACTTATGATAGTGAAGGTTGGTCCATAGCAACAACGGGATTCCATGGAATAGGATTTGGAATATATCTCGATCCTCTCAGCATCATGCTGCTCTTTGTAGCAACATTCCTCTGCTTCTTGATTTGTTGGTTCGCTATAGGTTACATGACAACCGACCAAATTAACGACAATAGCAATCACCGATTCTTCGCTGAATTTGTTCTTTTCAGCATGGGAATGTTTGGAATGGTTCTAGCAGACAACTTCCTCTGGCTATTCATCTTCTGGGAGATTATGGGTCTTTGCTCATATCTCTTGATTGGATTCTATTATTGGAAGGAGAGTGCTGCTTATGCGGCAAAGAAGGCCTTCCTGACTACTAGAGTGGGTGATGTTTTCCTAATGATTGGATTACTGATGCTTTACGACATATATGGTTCACTCGACTTCGCAGTTGTCTTCGATGATCCGTCTACTGGTGTAGGTGGGGCTGTTGTTGAAGCAGCGGCTCTACAAACTGCTCTTCTCATGCTCTTCATTGGAGCAGTCGGAAAGTCCGCTCAGTTCCCACTACACGTATGGCTACCTGATGCAATGGAGGGTCCCACCCCTGTGTCCGCTCTAATTCACGCTGCTACCATGGTTAACGCTGGCCTCTATCTTGTAGCCCGTATGGTTCCATTCGTTGATGTGGCTCACCACGGAGTTGCTGGAATGGAAGACCTCGGACTCATTGTCGCTTGGATTGGAGGAATTACTGCCTTTATGGCTGCATCAATCGCCTTTGTTCAGAATGATATCAAGAAGGTTCTAGCTTATTCGACAATGAGTCAACTTGCCTACATATTTACAGGACTGGGGGCTGCTCTTTGGTTCTTCAATACCGATAACCATCATGCCGGCGCTCTAGTATTCGGCGGGGCACTATTCCATCTATTCAATCACGCAATGGCAAAGGGTATGCTCTTCATGGCGAGTGGCTCTGTAATCCATGAGGTTCACCATGCTCATGACCATCTATCACATGATGGTGAGCATCATGACTTCGACCCGCAAGATATGCGTAATATGGGGGGTCTAGCTAGCAAACTACC
>DUIL01000027.1:2052-2258 GCA_013330385.1 Candidatus Thalassarchaeaceae archaeon | reverse complement strand
GTTACAGCGATAGCCATGATGTTTGGCTCAATGTCAATTATTGGTATTCCTCTAATTGGAGGTTTTTGGTCTAAGGAAGTAATTATCTCAAAGACATGGTATGCTTACTTCCACGGCGGAGAAGCCCTTCTAGGACCTGCGATACTGCTTCTTGCCACCGCTGGGATGACTGGCTTCTACATGTCACGCATGTGGTTCATGACTTT
>DUIL01000027.1:530-1641 GCA_013330385.1 Candidatus Thalassarchaeaceae archaeon | reverse complement strand
ATTCTTTCAATTATCACTGCAATTGGAGGATTTGGTTTGGCACTGTATGGAGCCATAGATTGGCTTTCAGGTGATTCAACACATCTCTCGATGCACGGTCACACTCTAATTGATCAGATTGTCCACGAGATTGAACATGCTTTCCTACCAGAGGATTTGCAATTACGATATGTAGGATGGGCTACAATTGCGCTATCCTTTGTACTAGGTCCAATTATGGCAGCACGAATCTATGGTGGTTCTCTAAGAAATGGAGAAAAGGCAACACCGTTAGTTCACTGGCTAACCTCTCTTTCAAGCAAATTCGGAAGTCAGAATGTTGACGAGTTAGCAAACTCACAATTGGCTGAGGCATTACAGAATCGCCTTTACTTCGATGATCTCTACGAAGGAGTACTAGCACGTACTATAGTGCCCTTTGCCAACTTTGCCGCATGGTTTGACAAGAATGTCATTGATGGAGTCATCAAGCAGATTGAATCTAATTCAGTTTTAGGTTCGGTTCAAATTCGTCGAATAACAACAGGTAGCGCCCGTGATTACATTCTCATGGCTGCAGTGGGCGCACTGTGCATATTTGCACTAATCTGGGGGGTGGGCGCTTGATTACTGAAGACCCTCTAACTTTCATTACTCTATCACCTATAGTTGTAGGACTAACTCTTCTCATACTTCCACAGATAGCACCAACTAGTGCTTCGGATTACATCAAGAAGATTTCTCGTCCATTATCTATGAGCTTGGCTATAGCCATACTCGGAATTACTACCATGTTATTCTTAGGTCAGATTGGTTCAATTGATTGGCTCAATATCGGTCAAGGTTCCTATGTATTCCAGAGTGAACCAGTCTCAGTCTTAGAGCCAATTGGAGTACGTTGGGTTGTCGGTGTTGACGCTCTCTCATTCCCGATGGTTTGGTTGACAGCACTTCTAATTCCTATCTCAATGCTCGTTGAATGGGATGCTAAGAAAGGACATCTGTTCTTCCCATTAATACTCATTATGGAAGGAGCCCTCCTAGGAGTTTTCATTGTTCTAGATTTATTCGTCTTCTATGTATTCTGGGAATTGACTCTAATTCCAATGTTCTTCCTCATTCTAGTATGGGG
>DUIL01000027.1:0-131 GCA_013330385.1 Candidatus Thalassarchaeaceae archaeon | reverse complement strand
GGTATCTTAGTGATGTACTTCAACACAGGTGATGCAAGCCTTGGTGGAAGTCTCACAGGCCATCACTTCGACCTCGTCGCTATGACTTCACAAGCTGCTGGTGACGGCTTGATTGCTAGCGAGGGATTACG
>DUIL01000187.1 GCA_013330385.1 Candidatus Thalassarchaeaceae archaeon | reverse complement strand
GTTCTAGGAAAGAAGGATGCTGAAAGTGAGTATATGCGTTCACTTGTTACTTCCTTAGACCGAGTCACATTGAGTATCCATGATGCTCCTCGTGAGCAGCATCTTCAGACAGTTAGAGATCACCTTGAACTAAGTGATTTAGGCTCTATTGATCTAGATAGAAGACCTCTAGGAATGGAGGCTTGCGGACTTACTGCGGGCTATTTAGCAAAGTTGCATCTGGTTGATGTAGTACCATTAAGAGAGGTTCATTTTGATGCTGATGACGGCCATTTGGTACTAGATCAAACTACATTGCGGAATCTTGAGTTGACTCATACTCTTGCTGGTGAGAAGGAAGGTTCATTGATTCAAGCTATTGATTCAACTAGAACTTGGATGGGTAGAAGATTACTCAAAGAGTGGGTTCTTCGACCTTTGACCAATCATGAACGAATTTCTGCGCGGCAAGTTGCAGTTGCTTCCTTAGTTAAGGCGCCGCGTAGATTGGATGAAATTCGTGAGACACTCAAATCAATGAGGGATCTTGAGAGGTTGTCAACAAGACTTGCCTATGGTAGGGCTAATGCACGAGACCTTGTTGCAGTAGCAGACTGTCTCGAGCGGATGCCTAAGTTACAAGCTCTACTTTCAGAAGGCTCATCAGAACGCCTCCACGAGTGCTCTGATGGCTTGTCAGAACTAGATCCACTGATGCACCACATTGCCTCAAGGATTGTACCTGAACCTCCAATGATGATTAGAGATGGCGGAATCTTTCAAGTCGGTGTTGATGAAAAATTGGATGATCTCCGAATGAAGGCTGGTGAAGGTACAGACTGGCTGAAAGGATTCGAGGCTAGAGAGAAGGAGCGTCTTGATATTCCTAGTCTGAAGGTCAAACAAAATCGGCAATTTGGTTTCTTTATCGAGATTACAAAATCTCATCTTGACAAGGTGCCTGATGAGTATCGTCGTAGACAAACGATGACAAATGCTGAGAGATATACTACAGACGAGTTGAAGGAATGGGAAGAGATTATTCTAACTGCTGACGATAGAGCAAAGGCTCTGGAATACGAATTGTTTCTAGAACTTCGTAGAGATGTAGCCTCATACGCCTCCAACTTGAGTTCAATTGGCCGTAAGGTGGCTAGTGCAGATGTATTGGCTAGTTTTGCATATCATGCTCGTAAACGCTCGTGGACCCGACCGGATATCAGAGACGATACAACGATGGATATCACTAATGGTCGTCATCCTGTATTGGAGGAAGATGGCCGATTTGTCCCTAATGGGATTAACTTTCACAACAAACGCCGATTCCTCTTACTTACTGGCCCTAACATGGGTGGGAAGTCAACATACCTACGACAAACTGCTCTAATCTCCATCTTAGCCCAGACTGGTGCTTTTGTCCCGGCCGAAAAAGCCCGAATCGGTATCGTTGATCGAGTATTTACAAGAGTCGGGGCTCATGATGACCTCAGGCGTGGTCGTTCGACATTCATGATGGAAATGATTGAGGTTGCACATATTCTCAGACGAGCATCACCTAGAAGTCTAATTCTTCTTGATGAGGTCGGACGTGGTACTTCGACATTTGATGGCCTAGCAATAGCTTGGTCTGTAACTGAAGATATTTCCAAGAGAATCGGTGCTAGGACCTTATTTGCTACGCATTATCACCAGTTGACAGGTTTAGCCGAAGAAGTAGATGGTCTTGTCAATGTGCATGTTCAAGTTGCCGATGTAAATGGTGACATTCGTTTCTTACATACTGTTGCTGATGGGCCATGTGACGATTCTTACGGGGTGCAAGTAGCAGCACTTGCAGGTTTACCATCTGGTGTTGTCGAGCGGGCACGAGATTTACTGATTTTCCTTGAGGGGCAAGCCTCAGGCGCACGTGCAGGAGGAGATGGTACACCCGATTCTAGATCCGCTGGGCAGTCTAGCCTCTATGGGTGGATGCTTCCTAAGGCGTCAACAAAACCCGATGCTGAGCCACCATCACAGTTAGAGCCGGTGAAAGAAATAATTGTTCAAGAAGACCCAATTCTTAGAGAGATTACTGAACGTTTGGAGGCTTTAGATCCTGATTCGCTAACGCCGAGAGAGGCTCTTGAGGCGCTTTATGCAATGCAGGCAGCACTCAGAAAGACGAATGAGACTAAGGAATTGGAGGAATAGTATGGCCGAACTCACAACTCCTGCTCGTCGGGAGATAATCCAATTAGATGAGTTGACCATTGGAAAGATAGCAGCAGGAGAGGTTGTTGAGAGGCCAGCACAGGTAGTGAAGGAGTTGGTTGAAAACTCCTTAGATGCAGGAGCCGGTAGAATTCGAATTGAAATCCAGAGAGGTGGTTTTGACCGAATCACTGTGATAGACGATGGTCATGGTATTCATCCAGATGAGTTGCCACTTGCAATCACCCGCCATGCTACTAGCAAGATTTCACAGCCAGATGATTTGAACCATATTGAGACTAAGGGATTTCGAGGAGAAGCATTGGCCTCTATAGGTGCAGTTAGCCAACTGATTGTGGCCAGCCGCTTATCAGAAGATGAAGGGTTTCAGATTATTCTTGATAATGGGATAGTTGGAAATGTTGAGCCTGCTGCTCTTGCTCCAGGAACTAGAATCGAAGTTCTGAACCTCTTTGCTAAAGTACCTGCTAGATTGTCTTTCCAACGCCGACCATCTACGGAAACCGCTGCTATTGTCGATGTAGGAGTTCAGATGGCTCTTTGCCAACCCAGCGCCGGCTTGATTGTAGAGGTAGACGGAAGAGTAGTACTCGATTGTCCACCAGCTGAATCCAAAGAAGATCGACTCTACGACTTATTTGGGGCGACTTCTGCAGAATTAATTCCTCTATCATCACCAAGTTCAGATGATGATGCACCCGGTGATGAAAGATGGAGTGGATGGATTTCCCCTCCAGGTCTAACTAGGAGTCGTTCAGATGACATCCACATACTAGTCAATGGCCGACCGGTAGCAGCCGGCCCTTTTCTTCAAGCGGTTCGTAGGGGATATCACACTAGGCTAATGGTGGGCAGACATCCAATCGGTGTGCTGAGTCTAGTTCTACCTGCGGATGAAGTAGATGTGAATGTACACCCTACAAAACGCGAGGTTCGGCTGAAGAACTCTTGGCGTGTTCTTGAAAGACTTGAAAGAAATATTAAACATACACTTTCAAAGATTCCTACAAGACCTGAATTGAATACAGAAACTGTACTAGAGGGGATATCAGGTAAAGTTGAGAAAACAAATATCCCAACTCCCAGTTCGTCAATCCCTGAATGGGCTAGTGCAGCCAGTGAGAATACGACTGTCCAGACAAGATTCAGTAGTGTTAGAAGTGCTCAACCACCTGCTTCTAACGAAAAGGCTCGTCCAATCTCCGATTCTCAAACACATCAAGAGACAATCCCTGGACTTGACTCGGAACCAATTTCTCCTGCATTGTCGTCTCAAGAACGTAGTTTACACAGACATTCTAGTAATGAGGCAAAATCTCCTCTCGATGAGCCGAAACCTAAGGCTGCAGTAATTCCTGAACTACCTGAGATGGTGGCATTAGCTCAGTTGGCCGATTCCTATATTCTAGCTCAAGGCGGTGATGAGTTATTCATAGTCGATCAGCATGCTCTACATGAGAGAATTCGATATGAGCGACTACGTGATGAGATGGTCAGTTGGGAATCCCAACAATTGGTGTCACCAATAGAGATGTCACTAGGTGCTAGGGAAAAGGCAGCAGCAATCGCTGGCCAATCTCGATTAACTGAGTTGGGAATTTCTTTTACTGATTCCAACGAAGGAATTTCAATCACATCAGTGCCAGAGGTTCTAGTTGGAAGTGATGGTCTTGAGGATTTCATTCATGACATTCTGATTGAGATTTCTAGCACTCCTGATGGTGCAAATGATTTGGATACGGTGACTCATTTGCGAGATCACGTAGCCTTCATGCGTTCATGTAGGGGCTCAGTGAAGGCGAATCAGCGGCTGAACCTAGCAGAGATGAGGAGGCTGCTTGCTGATATGAGAACAGTTCCAAATCCTTGGGCTTGTGTTCACGGTCGGCCTACAGTACTCCGATTGACCCTGAATCATCTTGATCGCCACTTCGGCCGTCACGGCTGAGATAGTGAGATTAACTGTTCTACAAAACCAGGGTGAGTTACTTCACATATTTCTGGGTTCAAAATATCCCCCCCCACTTTGGATGCTAGTATAATTGCGACCATTGCGAGCCTGTGATCCATATGTGTGTCCACTGCTGAATTTGGCTTCATTGGTTTCTGTCCACCTGGAATTTTGAGTCCATCTTCGGTTTCTTCTGCTACCATACCAAATGAATTCAGTAATTCTACAGTTCTTGAAATTCGATTTGATTCCTTATTTCTCGCATGTGGAATGCCCGTAATTTCACCTCCGTTTGTTAGAGCCATCCAGACCGCTGCTGGCGTGACCAAATCACTAGCATCTCGCAAATCTACTTGACCTCCATTTGCACGATCAATTTCATCAATAGCTATCAAAACTAGTGGGTCATAAGTGGGTAGCGAAGTCCTTAATGCAAGTTCATCATGAAGAAGTTCAAGAATTATTGCCATAGGAAAAAGGCTCAGTTCAGGTGGTATATTGACAATATTTGGAGTCTGAACTTCCCATGAACTTAGTGAAAGAGGGTTGCTAATAATATTGAGTGAGCCACATATTGATGTGATATCAAATGTCAACTGACTATATCCTCTACTAACTGGTTGCCCCTGTAAATTCAGGATCACAGACTCACTAAAATTAGGAGATGATAGTGCAAGTGCAGTTAGTGGTTGGCT
>DUIL01000047.1:589-6065 GCA_013330385.1 Candidatus Thalassarchaeaceae archaeon | reverse complement strand
ACTGGCCCCATTACTGGAACTAGACTAACATGAACGAAGCAAACATTCTCTTGTCCGACTCTGAACTGGAATTGCCTTAGAGCTTCGATAAATGGTGCACTCTCAATGTCACCAACAGTTCCGCCCAACTCAATCACACAGGCATCGGGAGTTTGACCCGAACCATCTGCTGAGACATGCGCAACACGCTCAATCCATTCTTGAATTTCATTAGTAATGTGGGGTACGACTTGAACGGTCTTACCAAGATAATCGCCTCTTCGCTCCTTCTCGATGACATTAGCGTATACCTTACCTGTGGTGATGTTATTTTCACGAGTTAGGGCCAAATCTAGAAAACGTTCGTAGTTACCAAGGTCAAGATCGACCTCGCCGCCATCATCGAGAACGAATACTTCCCCATGTTCGAAGGGAGACATTGTCCCAGCATCGGAATTTAGGTACGGGTCAATCTTTACAGAACTGAGGCGCAGTCCAGCGGATTTCAGCAAAACACCGATGCTCGAAGCAGTTATTCCTTTACCAAGTCCAGAGAGGACGCCACCCGTGACTACGACATACTTCATGCAATCAACGGGGTTTGAAGCCAACGTGTCTCGCATATCAACATTCGCCCGAATAAGGTGAAGGCGGTTGTATCACAAGTTCATGAATCGCCTGACCTCCGCTAGCGGTTATGGCGGGAGCATCTGGGAATCGAATATTGGTTACCGGGGCCCTTGGACAAATAGGGACAGAGTTGGTTGAGGCTCTGCGCTTACAACATGGAAAAGATGCCGTTGTAGCCAGTGATGTTCGAGATCTTCCTGACCATTCATGTGTCACAGGAGGGCCATACAGGCATCTGAGTGTGATTGATGCAAATGGATTCGACAAAGTTGTTCGAGAAGAAGAAATAGGTACCGTTTACCATCTAGCAGCAATACTTTCGGCTACTGGTGAGAAGAAACCAGAATTATGTGAACGAATCAACGTAGGAGGTACAATTACTGTACTTGAAGCCGCTAGGAAACATCGATTACGCGTCTATGCACCATCATCAATTGCCGTATTTGGACCAGATGCACCTAAGCATGCACCGCAAGTGTGTTCACTGAATCCGACCACAATCTATGGAAAAACAAAGGTCACAGGAGAGAGATTAGCAATGAATTACTGGAAGCAATACGGTGTCGATGTACGAGGAATTCGTTATCCTGGACTAATCTCTTACAGATCACCCGCAGGAGGAGGTACTACCGATTATGCAGTAGATATCTTTCATGCTGCTTTAGAAAATGGACATTATGACTGCTTCGTCAAAGCTGAAACAAGATTACCAATGATGTACATGGATGACGCAATTCGGGCTACAATCGCTCTAATGGATGCACCTATCGATTCCATTGGAAGTGCTAGAGGGGGTTACAATATCTCTGGAATTTCATTCACAGCAGGAGAACTAGCTGATGCCGTGGCAGCACGAGTGCCGGACTTCACTTGTGATTTCAGACCAGATGTGCGACAGGAATATGCTGATTCATGGCCGGATTCAATCGATGATTCCATGGCTCAATCGGATTGGCATTGGAAGGCTGATTATGACCTTAATGCTCTTTGTGATGCGATGATTTCTGGATTGAAGGGTTAGCCTCAATCTTGTTCTTCTTCATCTCTCCAATCAGGAGTTCCTGCCTCGACCTTGGCCCAAAGTACA
Organism: Candidatus Thalassarchaeaceae archaeon; assembly: GCA_013330385.1. GTDB lineage: Archaea > Thermoplasmatota > Poseidoniia > Poseidoniales > Thalassarchaeaceae > MGIIb-O1 > MGIIb-O1 sp12570u. The sequence goes on along the minus strand of DUIL01000047.1, from coordinate 4,369 downwards.
TCATCAATTCTAAGAATGCTAATCGCCGCTTCTGTTGCACCTTCCAAAGCTTGGCGGGCAACAAATAATGGGTCGGTAATTCCAGCCTCTTGCATGTTTTTATTTTCTCCAGACATTACATCTAAACCAATCCATGGCCCAGATTTTACTTGAGCCGCAGAAAGAGCTAATGTCTCATCAATTGGATCAAGTCCCGCGTTCTCAGAGAGGGCTCTTGGAATGACTTCCAAAGCATCTGCAAAGCCTTCAATAGCTAACTGTTCGCGTCCTTTTTGAGTAGTCGAAAATGCTCTTAGATGCCTTGCTAAATGGGTCTGTGTTGCACCTCCTCCTGGAAGAATCAGATTATCTCTAGATAATCGATACGCTACACCAAGTGCATCATCGAAGGCTCTACTTACCTCTTCTCTCATAATTGGGGTTGTTCCTCTTAGCAAAGCAGTCATTGCAGCACCTTCGCCATCTATTCTAAGGTGCCATACATCCTCTATCTTTTCTTCTGACCTAGATTTGTAATGTCCTATGTCCTCTTTTGACAAGCGATTAACAGTACGAATCATAGTAGCCCCTGTAAGAATGGAAAGACGCTCCAAATCTTCTCTCTCGAATCTGCGATAAGCAGTAATTCCAGCCTCTTTAAGCATAGGAACTACTTCGTCTGCAATACCATCACGCACACAAAGTAATTCGACACCAAGTTCAGTAAGTCGAGCGACTTTCTGCCTCAATTTCTCCAATTTTCTCTGATGAAATCCAGCCAAAACACCAGTGCTTTGGATTTCAATTTGAGCATCTAATTCGAGTTCAGCATTCTCAAGTCCACCATCGACGATTGCAATAACTCCACCATGTGAAGAACTAGGTGTGGTGAAATCAAGGCGTTGCTTTCGTAGTACTAATCCATGAATTATTTCTGATTCTGATGCCGAACCACCTGCTACTCGCAGTCTCTTGACTCGTACCCTTTCTAGATCGTCTCCACCTTGCTCTTCAGAAAGTGTATCAGCGGCTTCTATAGCAATCTCTGTTATCCGATTTGCTAATCCAACGTCTATCTTTCCTGCAAGAGTAGTCTCAATAACTCCTCTAAGTTGCAAATCATTAGGTTGAATCGAAATTTTACCAAGTTCAGAAAGTGACTCCTCAACTGACAATCGGTAACCATTCATTATCAAAGAAGGATGGATACCAATTCTTGTCAATTCCAATGCGTTTCGAAGTAATTCAGCAGTAAGAAGAACTGAAGTTGTGGTTCCGTCTCGTGCCACCCTATCTTGTGCCGAACTTGTAGCGATTAACAGATTGGCAGTAGGGTGCTCAACCTTAGCCGTTTCAAGTACAGTAACACCGTCGTTTGTAACAATAATTTCTCCATTTCCCCCAACTAACATTTTGTCAGAGCCACGGGGGCCTAATGTTGAGCGCACTGCACCTGCAAGAGCCAATGCTGCATTGACATTGTTGACAAGAGCAGAACGACCCTCAATACGGTCAGTATCCTGTAAAGCCACATCGTGCTCGGACTCGACCATGTCATTGGCGAATCAAGCACCTAATTTGAATGCGATGTAAGAAGAATTCCAAAGAAAAAGGACTGCAGGGGCCCATTTGAATAGAAACGGCAACGTCTCAGTTGGACTCTCACACGTACCTAACCACGCACCCGCTACCGTTCCATTCAAATATAGGCGGACTCTCGCACTATACAACCTCGAGTTGTGTAGTGGTATCATGGATGGAAGAGCGGGTGACGATTTTGAGGATAGGGTCCTCGAAGAAATGGCTCGGATGTTCTCTGAAATGGGTATGCCAGTAGATGTGGAATTATTGCAAAACATGATGCGTCAAGTCCGTGAACAATTCGAAGCAATGGGAATTGATCCTGAACAGATGGCATCAACTGATATACGGATGGGAATAGATTCCGATCCCGAAGAATTCCGCAAGCAGATGGAAGCTATGCTCAATGGACCTGGAGGTATGGCTGATATATTCCGAAATATGGGAATTGATGTCAAGTTCCAAAGTGACTCGGACTCAGAGTCAACTCCAGAGGTTGAAGTTAGTGAAGAAATAGAAAAGGATGAAGATAAGTCAAAACTTCTACTTGAGGATATTTTCATTCATGAGGATCGTATGTGTATAACTATTGATGTTTCAAGATTTGTTGATCTTGAAGCAGAAGAAATCGAACTGAATCTAACTAGTGGTGGAGACGTTTTGCAATTAATGAAAACTACACAACTTCATCCACTGAAGCGCTACACACTCCCACACACCGCAGACAATATCGTGGAGTGGGATTTGAATAATGGAATTCTCGATGTCAAATTCGACATTGACCCTACAGCTGTCGCCGCTGATGAAAGCGAATGAAATGAATATTGGAGAGATACGGATGAGTGGACCTGTAATTGGAATTGATCTTGGAACAACAAATAGCTGTGTAGCGACCTTAGAGGGAGGTCAGGCAATCGTAATTCCGAATTCGGAAGGAGCCAGAACTACCCCCTCTGTAGTTGCTTTCTCAAAGGATGGCGAGAGACTCGTTGGAATTACTGCCAAAAGACAATCTGTGACCAATCCAGACCGAACCATACTTTCTGTCAAGAGAGAAATGGGTACCGATTGGAAGAAGAAAATTGATGATGATAACTACACACCTCAGGAGGTTTCTGCTTTTATCCTTCAAAAGCTCAAGGCTGATGCTGAGGAATATCTTGGACAAGAAGTCAAACAAGCAGTGATTACTTGCCCCGCTTATTTCACCGATGCACAGAGAAAGGCAACAAGAGATGCAGGAAGAATTGCCGGTCTTGATGTTTTGAGAATTATCAACGAGCCAACCGCCGCCGCTCTTGCTTACGGAGTCGATAAGGAAGAAGACCAAACTATACTTGTCTACGACCTTGGAGGTGGAACGTTCGATGTCTCTGTTCTTGAGATATATTTGGTCGATGGCCAGCCTCAAATTGAGGTTAAGGCAACTAGTGGAGACAATAGACTGGGTGGTGACGATTTCGATGAAGTCGTTATCGAATGGATACTTGAAGAATTCAAGAAGAATACTGGAATTGATTTGTCGAATGATGTCCAAGCAATGAGTAGATTGAGAGAAGCTGCTGAGAAAGCTAAAATTGAGTTATCCGGCACTGGAAACACACAGATTAACCTACCATTTATCACAATGCGAGATGGGCAACCTGAACACCTTGATCTCTCCCTCTCTAAAGCTAAATTTGAAGACTTAATCAGTTCACTAATCGAGAGAACCATGACTCCTACTCGTCAAGCAATGAAGGACGCTGGTCTGAAGAAAGGAAATGTAGACAAGGTCATCCTAGTTGGTGGCTCAACTCGCGTTCCTGCTGTACAAACTGCAATTGAAAAGGAAGTTGGAAAGGCCCCATTCAAAGGAATAAATCCAGATGAAGCCGTTGCAGTAGGTGCTGCTTTGCAAGCTGGTATTATTGTAGGAGATGATGGAGTAACTGATGTTCTACTTCTAGATGTCACTCCTCTAACTTTGGGTATTGAAACACTAGGTGGTGTTACTACAATGATGATTGAGCGCAATACTACAATCCCAAGTCGGCGTTCAGAGACTTTCTCAACTGCTGCAGATAACCAACCCGCTGTTGAAGTTCATGTCTTGCAAGGTGAGAGAGATTTTGCTAAAGATAATACCACTCTTGGCCGCTTCCACTTGATGGGAATTCCCCCTGCACCTCGTGGAATTCCGCAGATTGAAGTCACATTCGATATTGATGCAAATGGAAT
>DUIL01000047.1:0-274 GCA_013330385.1 Candidatus Thalassarchaeaceae archaeon | reverse complement strand
GATATTGATGCAAATGGAATAGTCAATGTATCTGCGAAAGATCTAGGAACAGGTACTGAGCAATCTATCAAAATTGAAAGCCAAACCTCACTTTCGGAAGACGAAATAAAAGCCAAAATTACTGAGGCTGAATCTTTTGCTGAAGATGATAAGCGTCGTAAGGCCCGTGTTGATTTACGTAATCAGGCTGACAGTATTGTCTACCAAACCCGTCGAATGATGGAAGATTCTGGTGACAAACTAACCGATGAAGATAAGGAGCCAGTAAACGAAA
>DUIL01000156.1 GCA_013330385.1 Candidatus Thalassarchaeaceae archaeon | reverse complement strand
ACTAACCGCCGTGATGCAATCGATCCGGCCCTACGAAGACCTGGTCGCTTTGATAGAGAATTAGAAATTGGTGTTCCTGACAAAAATGGACGTGAAGAAATAATCAACATTCATACTCGTGGGATGCCAATTAGTGATGATTTTGAGATGGAGTGGTTATTGGATAATTCATATGGATTTGTCGGCGCAGATATTTCTGCTCTGGTTCGTGAATCAGCAATGAAGGCACTACGTCGCTATCTTCCTGAGATTGACTTAGACGAAGAACAGATACCAGCAGAGGTGCTTGAGAAAATGGAAGTCAAAATGATTGACTTCCGAGAAGCCATTAAGGAAATTGAACCAAGCGCTCTTCGAGAGATATATGTGGAAATTCCAGAGGTAGGATGGGAAGAAGTCGGTGGACTTCATGAAGTCAAGGAGCGTCTCAAGGAATCAGTTGAATGGCCACTTACTAAGCCCGAACTATTCCAGCACTTTGGTATTAATCCTCCACGAGGAATAGTTCTCTTTGGTGCACCAGGTACCGGAAAAACTCTGATCGCCAAAGCAATTGCCAATGAGGCGAAGGCGAACTTCATTTCGATAAAGGGCCCAGAGATGGTGTCCAAATGGGTTGGAGAATCCGAACGTGCCGTACGTGAAGTTTTCAAGAAGGCAAAACAATCCTCACCCTCGATTATTTTCCTAGATGAGTTTGAGAGTATTGCCGGCGCACGTCGAACAGGTTCTGGTGATGGTTCTGATACAATGAATAGAGTTGTCAATCAATTACTCAGTAGTATGGATGGAGTTGATTCTATGGAGGGTGTAATTGTAGTTGCAGCCACTAATAGACCTGAGATGATTGATCCTGCACTATTGCGTAGTGGACGATTTGAACGTGTTTTGCATGTGCCCCCTCCTGATGTCGAGGCTCGTGAAACAATTCTTCGAATTCATACAGCAGACATGCCTCTTGGTAAGTTCAAAATTGAGGATATAGCATCTAAACTTGACAACTATACTGGTGCTGATATAGAGTCAATTTGTCGAGAAGCTGCTTTGATTTCAATGAGGGCTGGTAAGAAATCAGTCTCGAAGAAAGCGTTTGAGGACGCTATCGAACGTGTGAGGCCTACAATAACCGATGAAATGATGGAGTACTATGGTCGCATGGAGGGCATGCTCACAAGCGGACTAGAGTCAGTTCGCCGCCGACCTGATACATTGTCAGGGATAGAAGCAGTTTGAGGTGATATGATGCCAACGACATTCGGTCGTGAAATACTTGGGCGAGATGTAGTTGACCAAGCCGGCGACAAACTTGGTGCACTTGCTGATTTCAGTATAGACATGGGCTCTGGTAGCATTACTGCTCTACTTGTTAATCTGGAGCCAGACTTGGACCCTTCTATGCTTCCGTGGCCAACTGTTGAAGGGCTATTGTCAGTGCCTGTAAATGAGATTGCAGACGTGTCGTCGACAATTCTACTTGCTCGTTGAGTCGATGCAAATTCCGTGCATCGGTGAATAACGGTCTTAAGTCTAGGTTGAGGCTCGTCAGTCGTTCCGTAGGAACGGTGGCTTGCAGTATGGCGGAATCGCGCGATTGGATGAAAACGCTGACATCACGTCGTACTAGGCGTAATGCATTGGTATTTTCCTTCTGGGCCATGCTGCTAATTTTGCTATCGACTATTGGTGCTACCTACATAATTCCGGGTGAAACTCAACAATCCGCATATGGTGATGATTGGAACGACCTTGGTTCATTTCGCAACGAAATAGCAAACCTTGGTATTGAAACTACAGCATTAGTTTCTAGCCCCTTACTTCTTTCAGAGATAGATAATCCTGAAGAAGCGGTATTCGTTATTTCTGGAGTTGAGAGAGATACTATTTCTCTACCAAAATTCACTGGTGATGAGACTATTATCGACCTCAAAGAATCCGATGGATACACTACTTCTGAAATTTCAGCAATCAAGGACTTTGTTGATGCCGGCGGCACCCTAATCCTCATGGATGATTTTGGTTATTCATCTGCTCTTGCAAGTGAGTACGGTCTGACTTATTCCGGTCACAACCTATACGACGGTGAAGCTTGGGCTAGAACTTTGGATTATCATTATGTTTGGGTCAATGAAACAAGTGCGTTCAACTTCACTTCTACTTCTGGCTCCGTAGCAATGTCGATGCATCCTTGCTTGCGTGATGTAGATATGGATGGAATAATTGACCTCTTAGATGATAATCCATATGATCCTAATATTGGCGGAGTAATTACTGTTGATAATGTGGGTCTTTGTGCTCATCGATGGAATGACGTAACTGGAGAATGGGACTTCTCAGAGAATTACAATATCTTAACCAATAATCCTTCGGCATTCGAGAAGGAGGGCTCTTTCAATCCAGCAGAGAATAGATATGCAATTAGTACCAGTACCCTTGATTCTTACCTAGATTCTAATGATGATGGCAATCTGACTGTTGGCTTTGAGTCTCAAGGAATTTCAGGAGATGAACAGGGACCATTCGCTGTATATGTGCGTTATTGTGTTGATAGAATGTGTATTGATTCATCATCAGGGAGAGTTCACTTCGTTGCCGATGGTTCTGTTTTGATTAATTCCCTATATGATGCGGGGCCAATGTCTGCATATTCACTCAATGTACCGGTTAATGACAATCGCAAGTGGGCTCTAGATTTGATTGCCGAATCTCTATTATTGGGAAATACTAGTACTGGGCCTTCAGAAAATACGATAGTAATTTTTGATGAATCACGTCACCAACAGACTACCCCAATGGGGGACGCCTACAATT
>DUIL01000144.1 GCA_013330385.1 Candidatus Thalassarchaeaceae archaeon | reverse complement strand
TTCAGAGACTCAGGGATTGGTTCAGCAACAGGGGGTGTCGCGTCTGTTCAGGTGGCACGAGCAGTTGATGGTGGTGGAGGATTAACTAGCCATAATTCAGATATTTTGTTCACTTTCGTATTAGAGGGAACTATGACAATCGATACAGAAAACCAAGGCACTCATCAATTGATTGCAGGAGATGCCTTCGTGATACCTCCAAATTTACCCACTTCCTTTTCTGAATGCTCAGAGGACTTGGAACTCCTTGAGGTGTCTTTACCTGCTAATTTTGAAACTACAATTCATTGATAATTGTCAGCCGTCCGTTCCTTCCTGTAGATACAACACGCTCCCCTAAACGACGTTTGCACCATCCGTTCTCTATTCTAACGATGTCACCTGTGGCAACAGCTTCGATTTGTTCGTTCCAGAGCACTAGTCCTACCACGCCCGATTCATCCCTTCCACATGCGGCTGCGACATGCCCCGTCCACTTTCGATTTGAAATCAGGCGAGGTGGATACCGCCTTAATACAAGAATTTCAATATTAGATACTGGCTGATTTTCTTCCAAATCACACACTTTGGTTCTGTACCTTGTCCTTGATTTCTTCTTTTGCGTTTCTTTAGAGTTTTTCAAAATCTGTTTTTCTATTCTGCTCAATCGGTTCATAGGAATCGTTCTGACTTGAGATTCCATTAATCAAGAATATAGGAGAGTCCTACCTGAAAATGAACACACTACGCAGTATTGAAAGTGAAACTGAAACTCATCACTCATCATTGCGGTTAAGACGCCTGAATCCTTTGTTGATTTCGATTTCTTCATCCTCAGTAGAAGTCTCATCTACATTTATTCCAACTTCAGTCAGGTGGTTAAGTACTTGTTCAAAAGCAGTGAGTCCACGTGCTGGTCTTCGTGGTACAGGGAGCCTATTGCGGCAAATTAGATAAGTCTCAGATGAAGAATTTCTACTAGCCATAGGAGCAAATCTCTGTACATTACTGAATCTGTCCTTTGCTGCCTTAATCAGCCCTTCAATTCCTACGCCTTGGAATATTTTGGTTACAAAGGCCCCTCCCGGAGCCAACAAATCCATCGCGACATCGAGAGTCATAGTTGAGAGTTCCAAAGAAATCGCTTGATCGGTGTCGTATCTTCCAGTAAGTTTGGGCGAAATATCACTGAGAACAATGTTGAATTGCCCTCCATCTAGAAGTTCTTCGATACGCTCTATAGTTTCTTTATGAATGATATTTCCTTGTAGGACTGTTGCCCCTTCTATTGGCGATGTGGATTTGATGTCCACACCAATTACAAGCCCCTCATCTCCTACTTCTTCAACAGAGACTTGAGTCCACCCACCGGGGTGACACCCCACATCTAGTATAGCATCCCCTGGACGAATCATTTCGAATTTCTCCTGGATTTGCTTAAGCTTGTACGCAGAACGAGCTCTATACCCTTTCGATTTGGCCTGTCGGCGCCACGGGTCACGCCGATTCTCCTGATACCAGCGCTTACTCATCGAATCATCGGCGACGACACTCTGTTATGAAGCCGAGGCGCACTTACAGACCTATTTCATCGATAAGTGCACGTGCTGTATGGCGTATTGCGGCCTCAGATTGCATTTCTGGAACAAATCCTGTTGAGAATAGGTATTCTACATCTAGACTAGTTTTTGGGACATCTCCTGCCCAACCGCGATCTCCTCCGGTGTATTCTATTGAAACACCTTCGAGACCGGACTCTTCAACAACAATCTCAGCGATTCTGCGTACAGAGCAAGTATCCCCTGTACCTAGATTGTAAAGATTGACATCTTCACTGGTGTTTCCGACAAGATGAACCATAGCTCTCACACAATCTTCTGCAGACATGTATGATTTTTCTTGAAGACCATTGCCTAGAACCTCGAGTCGAGTAGGGTCATTCTTTAGTTTGTGAATAAAGTCAAAGATAACTCCATGAGTGCCTCTGGGGCCAACAATGTTGGCAAAGCGGTGTACCCAGGCCTTTGCTCCAAAAGTTCCACACCAAGCTGTAATCAAAGCCTCTGAAGCGAGTTTTGATGCACCATAGAGAGAGATTGGTTTCACAGGCCCATATGTTTCAGGAGTAGGCATTATACTCGCCTCTCCATATATTGCGCTAGATGATGAGAAAGATATGCACGACACGCCTTCACACCTCATTGCCTCGAGTACATTGTAAGTTGCAACAGTACCTTGCCTTAGGTCTGTATCAGTAACTTCAGTTCCTAAACGGATGTCTGGATTGGCAGCAAGATGGTGAACCGTTTCTATACCCCGCATTGCCTTTTTTACAGAATCGGGGTCCAACAAATCGGCCCTGAAGATTTCCACATTTGCAGCACCATTATGGTGAGCAAGAAATTCTTCTCTACCACTTGAGAAATTGTCTAACACACGTACCGATTTCCCTTGTGCTACCAATGCATCTACTAGGTGCGAACCGATGAATCCTGCGCCCCCTGTTACTAAATCCATATTTTTCACCACCTGTAATTTATTTTGGATTTTTCAGTACCAATTTCTGTTTTCTCTACGTCCTTTGAGGAGCCAAACAGAACCTAAGAATCCTACCAAGGAAAGGTGAGATATTGTACAGAATGGGCAGATGTGATGGACTGCAAAGGCCTCAACTCCAACGAGGTAGAGTAGGAATGGAATTCCTGCCAAACCCGCGTACCAAGCGTAGTTGGTATATGATTCAGCCCACTTGGCATGAATATCCAGTCTGATGCTCATAACCAAGTATAACAGTACTATGAAAGCTAGAGCCCCTACAATGCCCCATGGAACTCCGAATAGATTGTTGTACCGAGGGTCTCCAATAACGGAGCCACACTGAACAATACCTTCTGAAGCGCAGAATTCTGTGGCATCACCCATCACGAGTTGATTATGAATAATCCACGTCCAGACTGCTGATGCTAGACCTACGGTTGCAAATAATAGGGATCCATTCAGAACTGCAACGGTTCCTTCAACACCAGGCTTAGAGCGACTTGTAGATAGAACATATGTTGATGCGAGTAATCCTGCGATGAACAGAAGTAATTTTGGGTCTGCTAATGCACTTGCCATTATCTCACCCCACTAACCTTGCCAAAGCCTGTTCAACATCCTCATTAGGATGATTCTCAGACTGTGCCTGATTCCATATGACTTCTCCATTTGAATCAAGAATTATGTTGAAAGGTGTCCCTGGGACTTCCCAGTTCTTAGCAATAGATGTGTCAATGTCGTCTATGTATGTCCAAGTGTGTGCATTACCCGGGCGATCGACACAGTTCTGATTTCCAGAATAACATCCATTGTGGTTTGTCTTATCACGGAATGCTTCAATCTCTTCTCTTGAACTTTCATGTCCTGTAATTGATAATTCTACAGCGATGGTAATGAACTGTACATCGTCCTTGTAGATTGAATGCAGATTCGTCAGAGTTTCACCTTCTTCCCAGCAGTGTGGACAATCTGTATCAAGGAATGTAATCAGTACTTTTCTATCATCATATGACTCAGTTAGTCTGAAACTATCCCACCCTGAGCCAGAATAGGCACTTTCAATGAAATCGGGAGCTATTTCTCCTTCTAGAGGTCCTACTTTGACAGGCGGACTAACAAAAATTGCAGCTAAACCAACTATTGTTACAATACCCATGGTGGCGAGAGCAGCAATTAATCGAACATCATCATCTTTGCCTTTCGGCTCGCTCATCCTACGTCTCCGGGACATGTTTACAGG
>DUIL01000052.1 GCA_013330385.1 Candidatus Thalassarchaeaceae archaeon | reverse complement strand
ATCAAGTGGAGATGGAACTGCCGAAAAGGTGCGACCACTGCAGCCTAATGAAATGCTTATGATTAATTCCGCTACTGCGACTAGTGTAGGTCAAGTAAGTGCCATAAAAGGAAAAAAGGCGACTATCCGTTTGCGATTACCAATCTGTGCCCTTGAGGGAAGTCGGATCACTCTTTCAAGAAGAATTGGAACCAGATGGCGACTTATTGGCCATGGTACAATAACTGGGTGAAATCATGTCTGGCGTCCTAATCGACGCATGTGGTTGGGTTGCTCTAGTTGATGCACGACTGAATCTTGATTCTGCTATGTTAGAAGTAGCTGGAAGTCCTAATTACATTCTACTCAATTCTGTTAACAAAGAATTACATGAACTGTCAAAAACACGAGGTGGACTACTGTTAGAATTACTATCATCTCGTTGTGAAATGAGGGAGGATGTCGTAGGAATGAATCATACTGATGACATGTTAGTTGACATTTCAAAAACAAATGGATGGCCGGTTCTTACTGTTGACCGTCGTCTTAAAGAAAGACTCGTAAGTGTAGGAGCTTCATACATCGAAGTAACTAGTGGGCCTGCTCTGAGACTTGTTGGTTCAATCTGAAAAACATTCACGGCAGAGTGAATAATTGATCATCACCGTGGCCATCCATCAAACCAATTCGTACAGCAGCATCAATCCATGCATGGGCGTAATTGATTGCACCAAAGGCTCTGACTAAGTCACCCTGCTCTAGGAAGTGCCGAGCATCCGCTTGGTAATCATCACACATGCGCATCATTGAACTGAGGCGAGCAGCATCCTCAACATTATTCGCAATAGGTGTGGCCTTGGCTCTTGCCCTAGCGGTCAAAGAGAGGTACTTCTCAACCTTCTCTCGAGTTATTATTTCTCCATTATCAGACATTAGACCACCCCCTCAGCTGCTCTCCTCAGATGTTGTCCCGTAGCATCGCTGAGTTTGAAATATCGTGTACGGCCTTGTTTTCGAACAGATAGTAATCCCTTACGACGCATACCATTGTAGATTTGTGATAGTCGAGAACGCCCAACCTCTAATCTTGCTTGTAATTCTTGGTCAGAAGGACTCACCTCTCGACTCATAGATGCTTCAAGCACCATTCTCTCTGCTTCCGTCAACGCGTGTAGACATAATGGGTCGAAAGGCAAGTCAGGTTCCCAAACCGGACCAAAAGAGGTTGGAATCGGAATACTGGATACAATAGGTTGTACTTGTTCTATAGGTTCTCTCTCAAATGGTTGCGGGGTAGGTATATCTGGAATATCTAATTGAGGAGTTTCAACCGATTCTACAATTGGTTCTTCTTGAGCCGGGTCATCAACAAACCACTCTGTCTCGAATATTTCAGGTTCAGGTTCGGGTTCAGGTTCTGGAGGAGTATAGGCAGAAGGAGAAGGTAGAGTTTCTTGAGACCCAGATTCGACCACCCACAAGGCATTCTCTGTATGGAATACTGGCTCATCTTCAAGAGGATCTACAGAAGTATCTATGCGGGCTTGCGATTCTTTTTCATCTACGCTCTCTGGTTTCATTGAGCGAACGGGTGGTTTGATTGGTCGGGGCATCAAACTAGGGTGAGATTGGGCTACCTCAATCTCGGTGTCATCGGGGCCGGTTGGCATTTTATCCGCTGCGCTTCTATTACGATTAACCAAACTACCAAAATTCCCACCTATTCTTTTAGGAGGTTGAGGGGGTTCTGTACCTTCGGCCATGTAAAGAAATGCGTTGTCAGCTTCTGTGCTTTGATATTCTTCACCCAAATTATCAGATGGTAACGATTCCTCTTCAAATTCATGGATTCTTTCTTCATCTTCAATATCTGCAACTAATTCCTCCTCTTCGACTTCTTCAGCCTCCCAAATATCACTAGGTGCTGAAAAATCGTCTTGCCAAGAAGGTTTTTCTGGTTCTAATACAATCTCATCTTGCTCTTCTTCCTCATCCCAGAGGTCTTCGGGTTCTTCTTCAAAATCATCTTCAACTAAAACTTCCAAGTCCTCAATTTCTTCTTCCAAAAAGTCATCATCAACTGAAATTGGTTCAACCTCGGATGCCTCAACTAGAGGGGGGAGGGGGGTCTGAACCTCTGTTTGAGTCGATTTGATGGTGCTACTCGGGGCTCTCCAAGTCATCAGGCGATCAAGAACTCCACCTTCTCCTGAATTATGTCTCTCGTCAATGAGATCCCTCAGTAATTTGACCACTCTTCTGGGGTTTCCGTCGGTGTTCTCATGAATGGCTTTCAACAAAGTTGGCCTAATGTTCCACTTTTGATTTGCTGAACGGGCAATCCTACTGTTAGAAAGTGCCTGGATTTGTTTCTCATTAAGATTGGAAAGATATTGTGGTTCATCAAAAACATCCAATATTTCTTCATCAAATTTGCTCAATTGTCCTGGAGTTGCCGTAACCACAACTAGAGCTCTTAATCTCTGTAACATTGGAGCGAGTCGAGATAAAACTGGATTGAGATCAACATGAGATGGATAATCAAAGGCAATTAGTGGAAGAACGCCTGTCTCGTTATCGAGCATTTCCACTAGTCTGTCTGAAACTTGTTGTATTGAAGGAGATACTTCAAACCCTCCAAAGTGAATGGATACCTCGTGTATAATTCCATGAGCGGGGTTTTCCACCTCTGGCCAATACTGTCCGATGTATGGTCTTCGAGATGTCTGTGCAGCTAGGGCGTTGATGAAAGAGGTTCTTCCCGAGCCACGATTGCCAACAAGAAGGAGGAGTCTAGGATTCTGTGAAATTAGATATTCTCTCCATTGACTCAGTAGATTATCTCTCCCGATTAGATTCTCCGCACGACCAGACTCAATTGGTCGGTGGTCGAAGGGATTCCCTCTCAAGGGAGGTAAATCGAGAACCGACGCACCACCTTCGCTCATGACTAGTCCTGAGTGGGTGAAGTACATAACATTCACGCATTCTCACGCTTTATTC
>DUIL01000006.1:10700-11945 GCA_013330385.1 Candidatus Thalassarchaeaceae archaeon | reverse complement strand
ATCTATTTTCATCTGATCTAAAGCAAGGAGAATCGCAGCGAGCCAAGCTATCACCTTAGCTGCACTTACTGAAATTGTCTGCATTGTAGAAAGATCGAGATGGGTTCTATCATCCAATTCCTTGAAAATAGGCGGAATAAATTCGTCGACCAACGCGGTGAGGAACTGAGCCATCATTACGAGAAGAATTGCCACCGAACCTCCAGCAAATGCCGAGCGCTCAAAGGAACCCTCTTCGTAGGCCCATTGGAAGGTCATCCAAATTCCAGTTAACATCACACCTAGATTTAGAATTGGTGTTGCAAGGACAAAAACACGGTCATCATAGAGATTTTCACTAGACTTAATTCTCTTGAGAACAGGTCCGTTAATTATGGTACGAAAAATGAATGTAAAGACTATGCTGGCTACCAAACCAAAGCCGATCTGGGCCAAAGTCCCAGCCTCTTCAATTTGGTCAAGGTAGGTGGTCAGAGCCTCCATCATCGAATCTTCAAGTGAAGATTAGGTTATTTTTATTGTGCAAGCACGAAATCACAAAATTTGGTTAAGGAATAGTTTAGTTCTCTCGTGTTTAGGGTTGGAGAAAAATTCCTCAGGTGTGGCTTCCTCAATTAGATGACCCTCATCGAAAAGAATGCACCTATCGGCAACTTCCTTGGCGAATCCCATCTCGTGAGTTACCACAATCATCGTGATATCTCTTCTCGCAAGATCAACCATTACATCTAGAACTTCCTTAATCATCTCAGGGTCGAGAGCAGATGTTGGTTCATCGAAGAGCATTATCTTTGGATCCATTGCTAGGGCTCTAGCAATAGCAACACGCTGTTGTTGACCACCCGATAATCCACTAGGATACTTGTAGGCCTGCTCAGGTATTCCAACCCGCTCAAGCAATTCCATTGCCTTAGCTTCTGCTTCCCTCTTAGATGCACCTTTGACCTTCATAGGAGCCAATGTGATGTTCTCCATAATAGTCAGATGAGGGAAGAGATTGAATTGCTGGAAAACAAATCCGACTTCTGAACGAACATACTTCAAGTCCCTAACTGTGGTGTCATCATCAATTGTAATTCCATCAATCTTAATCGTCCCCCCACTATGTGGCTGAAGTCGATTCAAAGTTCGAATAAAAGTTGATTTCCCGGAACCAGATGGCCCAAGAATAACGATAATTTCTCCTCTTCTTACTTCAATATCAATTCCTTTCAATGCCCAAAAATCGCCAAAGTTAACTTTGAC
>DUIL01000006.1:8020-10304 GCA_013330385.1 Candidatus Thalassarchaeaceae archaeon | reverse complement strand
TTCACTCATGCTAATTCTCCTCCTCCTTCTTTGACCAAGCCAAGGCTCTTCTCGATTCCCATCGAGATTCTTGAAAGATAGAATGCAAATACCCAGAATACAACTGCGGTTATGTATAGTGGCTCAAGGAAGTCACCGAGGAATCTAAGATCCGTATTCGGTAAGTCCTTTGCCAACTTGAAGAAATCAAGGATGTTAACAATGAAAAGAAGTGTAGTGTCCTTCCACAGACCGATGAATACACTAACAATAGAAGGAAGAGTTGTGCGAACAGCGTTAGGCAGTTCTATCTGAATTTTTGTTTGGAACGGCGAAAGACCTAGGGCAATTGCGGCTTCTTTCTGACCACTATCAACTGCTTGGAGACCTCCACGAAGAACTTCAGCAATGTAACAGCCGCCGAAGACTCCGAACATTAGTAACATCCTAATGATATCTTCAGCATTGTAGAATGGATCCATCATATCTGGCATCATGAATACTGCGAAATAGAGCCAACAGATTAGAGGACCAGAGCGGACTAATTCAATTAGAGCAACAGATGGAACTCTGAAGAATGGAAGCTCACTTTGCCTCCCAAAGGCCAATACCACACCGATACCAAAACCGAGGACACAGCCTGCAGTTGCAACAATCAAGTTAACGAATAAACCGCCCCATTGAGAAGCCTGAATCCCATCTCCTGCTAACTTATCCAATGTGCTAGGAACGACTGTTCCTGCAATAATGTCATCACTCATACTCTGTACAGGAGTTCCTCCAAGGAATGCGGCAATATCCTTAACAAAAGTTGGAGGATCCATTATTAGAATTGCAAAGAAAAAGACAAAAACTGCAGCAATAGTAAGATATGACTTTAGTCGGTTGATTTGATATTCCTCTGAATTAATACTGTAATAATAAGAGGCACCAAAGGTAGCATAGGTAATCGCCATGCAAATCAAAATCTTCTGCATCACAACATCTGTGTTGTAACTAACCTCGGTTGGATTTGTAGCAATAAGAGAGATTAGAACTGCGAACAATGTGAATGAAATCAAGAATTTTACAGGTTTCCAAAATTTCACCGAATCATTATCGGACTTATCTCCGGATGCTCCATAGGCTGTACCAAACAAACCACTGGTCAAGTATAGAGACCACCACAGTCGGAAGTTCTGGTTGATACCATAACAATCATTCACATCAATACAGACATGTGAACCCGGTGATTGAGTCATCTGTTCTTTCATCAACTGACCCATCATTACAAGATCACGATTAGCCCAAACAACAACCCAATCGGCATCAATCAAAACAAAGTTGCTGAGCCCCCTAACTACTATGAAAATAATCCAAGCAGTAGCAATTCCAAGAATTGTATTAGAAAGACTCTTTCTAAATGTGAATTTTAACATAGCAGTGAGAGTGACCCAATAAGCAAAGAAGGCCACGAAGAAAGTAATAATTCCATGTAATAGTAAATCGGAATCAGAAGCCGAAGAAGAAAAATGAACAGTAGAAGAATTAACAGCAGAAACCAAACCAGTAACTACTGATATTGCAATAATCATTGATGATAATAAATGATTATTTGTCCTTGAAAGTGTGAAACTTGATTTTCCAACTATAGATTCCTCGAAATCTTGATGATTTGGAATACGGTTCCAAAGTGATGTTAAACTGGAACGGGATGCTTCAACAATTGTTGCGAAATGCAAGTGATTTGTAGTAGCACTCATATTTTCACGCTCGTAACTCTAGTGTTATACCAATTCATAATCGCTGAAATTGTCAGACTGCCAGCCTGATATGTAATTAGAAGTAAAAGGAATAACGGAATTAACTTACCAACATTGTTCATCATTACCAAGATGACATAGAAAATATCAGTATATGCAACAACAACAGCAAGACTGGAGTTTTTCCATACGTTCATGAATTGGTTATTTAGTAAAGGAACCATGCTCCTCAAAGCCTGAGGCAAAATTACCAATCTGAGTCTTTGGTAAGGATTTAGAGAAAGTGAAATTGCAGCCTCAACCTGACCTCTTGGTAGAGCCTGAATACTACCTCTAACTATCTCCGCGACTACGGCTGCTGTGAATAAAGTCAGACCTATGATCATTGCAAGGAATGCGGGAGTAATCTCAAACCCAGTCCCTGCAACTATATCCCAGCTACCTGGGGAATCAATGACTCCATCATTATTCCAATCCTTGGTGTACTCTGGGAATGAAAGAGCTTCTCCAACAAGCAGCCAACCTCCTGCTAGAGTTATTCCTAAAGCAGTAGCAATAGCAGA
>DUIL01000006.1:0-7625 GCA_013330385.1 Candidatus Thalassarchaeaceae archaeon | reverse complement strand
ATCCCATCATCATCAATATTGGTGCTGATTAATAATGCATAAATCACAAGTAAGAAACAAAATAATGGCCCTAATGCGATTTTGAAATTATCTGCAAGGGTTTGGACATTACCATCAGAAGGTGTGTCGAGGAATGGGAAAAATAGAGCCTCGAAAACAGTTTCAGGAAGCCAAGTGAATGCCATTTCACCAAGAGGGACGCGTGTAACAAGCAAAACTAGAGTGAATAGTAGGAAAATATCAGAGGATAGATTCTCCAATTTCCAACCCATCTTTGAGAAAGGTCTCCTAAAAGAAAAGCCTTCGGGTGTTGAAAATTTTCTTGGTTCAATTCGGTCCTTAAACCGAAGAAAGATTCGTAGAACTGCTAGGCCGAATAAAGCAAGAAGAAGTGAACCATATGATGAAACAGTTGCGAACCAAGAACCTTGGTTACTGTAAAATATAGCACCACCCAACAAATATTTTTCATCTGTAAATACAGGCATTTGAGTACCTAATTGAGTTGATATGAGGAAAAGAAGAACCGCAAGAGGAAGATTTCGGAATACTTCAACATATACTGTAGCTGCTGAAGAAGCGAGTTTATTGTTTGAAAGTCTAGTAACTCCAACGATAATTCCTAGAATTGTACAGAAGAAGATACTGATCAGTGTTACTCTAGTCGAATTGATTATCGCAGCCTTCAGGAAAATCCATCTGGAGTCAAGATTAGGTTCTGCATCAAGAGGCCATGGATTAATTTTGAATGTGTTAACTTTATCCATGAAATCGAATTCAATTCCCCATCGATTAAGCATCACAGGATTTGTACCATCATTCTGGAGGAAGAAGACACGAAGCAGCAGATAACTTACGAACGGGAAAAGGACGTAGAAAGCAAGTGCGGCAGTCCTGTGAGATTGAATGGCAGGTTTAGCCTTTTCACGAGATAGAATATATGTCCAGAAAATTACTACGATAATTGTAACGAGAGAAAGGAATTCGGGAATATTTTGAGAGATTGATAGATAAATTTCAGTATTGATTGGATCACCCAAAATCAATATTCCAAAATTAATAAGAGGCAGGAAAATTGTCATGATCGGGAATAGTAATATTGAGAGGATTGAAATTACTGCTCCATATGATTTTGATTTGGATTTCCTTATTTCAGAATAATTTTTGAAATCCACTAAATCCTCAATATTATTCTGTAGTAGGAGAATTCCTGAAACAAGAGCTCCACCAAGGAAGAAGAATGGTACTTGAGTGCCGGGGGATAAATCAAAGACATAGTTGATAAGCACGTAGGAGAGTAAAAATGCTGATATTCCAAATGCAGATGTGACACATTTTCTCAGGAAGAATCCTATTAACAATCCTAAAAACAAACCAACTAAAGTACCGAAGAATATCAACTTGACAGATGCAGCAAAACTGAGAGCCCATCCGAATTCAGTTCCGTTACTAACCCCCCATCCACCCACTCCTAAGGCATTATCTACAATTATTGCTTTAAGAAAAACCGCCACTAGACCTAGGGGGATTCCTATGTAGAATTCTAGAGGTTGAAGCCTGCGAAATTCGTTTTGAACAAGTAGGAAGCAAATAAGAATAAATCCACCATAAAGGATTGTTAATTGATCTAATGGATAATATGCAAGATTCATCTCAGAGTCGATATTACAACCGACACCTGTTTTACAAGGAATTGACCTTGCCATTGTTGAAAGATAATCTGCAGACATACCAAGGAACTTTGTCGAGTATCTCCAGAAAAGAGTTGTAGAAGAAACATACAGACCTAATGTTAGACCTTGAGAAAAATTTAGATCCACTGAAGACAATAAAAAGTAGAATAAGAGCATTAAAATGAAGCCAATTATCATACTAATGATTAGTACTAATATTAGTGAGAGAGATTTGAATTGAGAGAGAGGTAGGATGAGTGTGAATCCCAATAAAAGGGCCATGAAAGTGGGTGGAAGTTCCAAAATTTTGATCATAATTTTGGATATACGGTCTTCATCCATTATTACCACTCATAGAATATTTTCAGATAAAGATAATTTGAGGCCCCTAGGGGAGATTTTACCCCCCCAGGGGCTTGTGTAAATCCGTTGATTACTGTTTAATTAGTAATCAGCGCATTGCAGGTGCGTACTGGATACCGCCCTCAGAGACGAGAGCGTTTAGGGTACCAGCGCGCGAGATAAGACAGCCGGACATTGCATCCGAGCCACTAACACCATCATAGGTGCCGTCGCAGAATGCGTCGTCGTATGCCTCACCGTAGTTACCAGCAGCATCTAGAACAGCCTGCATCCAATTTCCATCAAGTGGGTTGGTTGCGGTTCCTAGTCCTAGGTTCTCAGTTAGAAGTCTGCACATTCCTGGGTCAGTTGTGGAACCGCCCTCGTTCAGAGCACATGCAGCATCAGCTGATGCAGCTGCGTTTGCAGCGGTTACACCCATCTCCTCAGCAGTTACCATTCCATACCAGACCCAAGCGACTACGTCCTTGAAGTCTGAATCCATGTCACGGGTTGCTGCGCCAAGAGGTTCCTTGGACATTAGCTCAGAAGCAATCCAGATATCAGAACCTACAGTTCCATCATTATCTAATTGCCACTTCTTTGCGACCATAGCAGACATATCACCAGTGAAAGCATCACACTCTGCACTGATGAACTTAGCAGTTGCCTCAGCAGCGTCAGCTACAGGAATTGAGGTGAACGCAATGTTCCTTGAGGAGAACCAGTCTTGCATGTTACCCTCGGTAGTTGTACCGATTCCCACACAGATGTTGGCTCCATCTAGGCCAGATGCGGAGTTACCAGCATCTGCAGCAGCAAACTTGTCTTCACGGACTAGGATTCCCTGTCCATCGAAGAAGTTCATTCCAGCGAAATCAGCATTCAAGTCTGCATCACGGCTGGTTGTCCAGGTTGTGGTACGGATTAGAACGTCGATTGTTCCAGCAGCAAGCTTCTCGAATCTGTCAGAACCTGATGCAGGGATATACTCTACATCTGTGTCTGGGTCAAGTCCAAGAGCTGCAGCAACAGCTCGGCAGTAAGAAATGTCTAGACCAGAGCGAACGCCAGTTGCTGAGTCAAGGTATCCCATACCATACTGGGACTCCTTTACTCCACACTTCATTGATCCCCGAGTGACGATCGTGTCAAGTGTACTCACTGGTGTTGCTTCTGCAATTCCAGCAGCTCTTCCATCTTCATACGCTGCATCTACGTCTTCTTGGGTGACGTCAGATCCAGCACAGCCCGCTAGGGCCGCAGTCATCATTAACAGCATCATTGTTGTAGCGAGCAGTGCACGCATAACGTAACTTAGGAAGTGTATCAGGTATATACCTTCGGTAGTTTGCTTTTTTGCAGTGTATTTTGCAACACTGAGTGAAATACTGTTTTTCTAAACCACTTCTCTAAGAAAGATGGATAATGTCTCCATTCCAATCAGAAATTAACAAATCATCATTCAAATCTTTACCAAATCCAACTATCATAGTCCCAGTGGTGCCAATATAGGATTCAGTCCACATTCCATCGACCTCTTTCAAAATCGAAATTGAGATTTACAATTATTTTCTCATTCGAGACAATAATACTTCAGGGAGGAATACATTGAGCCACGAGGGTTTCGAGGTATCGCCCTGTTCATTAAAGAAAGAACGCGCATATATCGAAATCATATCAATTAACAAAACAACAATGAAAATTATTATCAAATACGCAATCACTTTGTCATATTGAAGGAATTTTAGATAGAGATTGATGTAATATCCAATGCCACCAGCACCTACAATTCCAATTACCGTACCGTGCCTAAAATTGTATTCAAACATGAATATTGCCTGAGATATTAGACTATTCGCCGATTCAGGAATGACGACACCGAATGCAATTTCGGTTTTAGATAAGCCCATTACATTAGCGGCATCGAGTGGATTGTTGTTCATTCCTTCAATCGCTTCGTACTGAAGTTTACCTAAGTATCCAACAGTGTAGACAGTCATTGCGAGAACACCTGACAATGGTCCGAAGCCAATTAAGATTACAAAGAAAATAGCCCAAATGAGGCTTGGTAAACTTCTAGATGCGGCTAGAATAAATCTCGCTGGATAACTAACCCAGGATGGGTTTAGATTTCTAGCCGCTAAAAGAGAGAATGGAAGAGATATTATCATTCCAAATACTGTGGATACAAATGCTATCTTTATCGTCTCAATCATTCCAATCCAAGCAGTAGAACAGGTGAAATCAAAGAGAGGATAAGCAGTACATACAGGATATGCCCGAGGCTCTATAACACTCCAATCAGGTGGCCACAGAGATTCTTCTATGAAAATTACAAGATTTGCCATACTCCCAGAAAGACGCCCCCAATCATCTACCATCCCATCAAGGACAAAAATAGAGAATACAAATATCGAAGAAAGGGCAATTATTATCCTTTGGTGACCGGATATCATAACTTGACCTCCATTGAAGTAATTTCAGTAATGAATGGGTTCACTCGTCCATCATCTATGACTAACATCCGATCTGCCATAGACTTCGCTCGAGAAATGTCATGTTCTACTACAATTAGAGCACCACCACTTTCTCGGACATATTCGGTGACTACATCAAGAACCATCGCCATTGTCCCCTCATCCAATTCGCTAAGAAACTCATCCGCCATAATTAGTAATGGAGATTGAGCAAGAGTTCTAGCAGTTGCTACTCTTCTTTGTTGGCCTCCTGAAAGTCTCCTAATTGGCTCTCTAATCTTTTCATCTAATCCCATTGAAGAAATTGCTTCCAATGCGTGTTTCTTTGCTGTAGATGAAGGTAATAATTCCCAAGAGGACTTGTGCCCAGCATTTGCGCCTAGCATTACATTGTGCATTACACTGGCATGCCTGACTAGACCAAGACGCTGAGGAATATATCCTACCTCCCCTCTTGGGAGTTTGTCGGAACTACTCTTGCCACAAACTTCTACAACACCAGAAAGTGGCCTAACTAATCCTGCAATCGTTCGAAGAAGTGTAGTTTTGCCTACTCCAGATGGACCTGCTATAGCTACGATCTCTCCGGGGTAAATATTCATTTGAGGAATTGTAACTAAAGGTGATTCGGGATTGTAACCAATCACGACATCATTTAGCCTAACTAAAGGAGATTGGTTACTCAATTCTTCAGACAAGTAACTCCCCCCTCTGCTGTGCTTATTTTAGGGGAGCCTAAACACATATTTGGTGTTGGCGGGGGGAATTTTACTAAGGAACTCTTGTTAGAATCCAGAGTCTTTTGATGTGGCAATTTGGCCCCCCGCCAACTTTTGAATTATTATTCCGCGATTTCGAACTTTTCTCCGAAGTAAGTGGAAATCCCTGGAATATTCGCAATCAAGTCTGAATAACTACCTAGATGATCTTGGGATGTGACTCTTACAAGTCCAGGGGTATTCAGAATATTAGCCATTATTTCGGAACCACAAGTGTTCTTCGGCGCGGTTTCATTGATGATGTGCGTAGTAATATCGTAGCATCCAGTATAGGGTCCTCCCATAGCAGAGTAATTTTCTACATACGTTTCATAATTCAAAGACATAAGAGCATTCAAAATTGCAGTCCTGGTTTGTACATCTAACATAGATGGATTGTACATCACAGGATGACTAGGGGCCTGGCCAAATGCAGGAAGCGCAACATACTGATCAATCTCTAGACACCATTCCTCATTGTCAGATGCCACCTCGTTGTTACAATACGAATCAACTGTGCTATCCTTTGCAAAAGCTACATCTCCAGTCCCATCAGAGAGACACTTCACCGCACCACCGTACCCATAGTATGGTGTACCTGATTCAGGAATCGATGAGTCCTCGCTGAAGAAGTTGTGAATAGTATCTCTAAGAGAACCCACATCCTCTTGATCTCCAACAACGCTAGCATATCCATTTCCAATTAGATATCCCATTGGAAGTAGCATTCCTGCTGACTTTAACCAACCTGTATGACAAGATGTCTTTCCCTCGAGTAGAGAAAATGGATCAGTTGAAGGGTCATCATCGAAGTGGGCTGCTGCCATCTCACTATCAGCCCTTACCCAAGCGTGTGCCTCGTAGTATGTCCTTCCATCAGATTTCTGATCAGCAGCCATTGCAGCTAGACCGTACTCTTTCCATCCGACCCAAGCCGCACCTCCATCCATTAGTGCAATATCAGCGTGTCCAAAACGAAGAGCCTCAATTATTGCCCCTTCGGAGTCAACACTGTAAAGTTCGACCTCAACTCCTAGTTTCTCAGCAAGATAATCAGCTAAGATCTGAGGGTTTTCATCTATGTTTTCGTAATCAGCCTTGACCTCAAATGCTATCCTGACTGTGTCAATAGTTGGAGTAGCCGTCTCATTGAGGTCGTACTTGTTTGTGTAATAGGCAGAGATACCAGGAATGTTTGATATCATTGATGAATAACTACCCAAGTGTTCTTCTGCATTAGTAGAAGTTATTCCAGGTGTGTTTAGGACATTTTCCAATATTAAGGATGCATCGGAATCATCACTCATACCTACAAGAGCATCTCTGACAATCTCCAGAACATTTGAATCCATAAATTCAGGATTGTACATAAAAGGGTGACTGGGTGATTTTCCAAACGCAGGAAGAGCAACATATTGATTCATCTCAAGACACCATTCTTCGTTCTCGGTTGCAATTTCATTATTGCAGTAAGAATCGACAGTGCTATCCTTTGCGAAAGCCACGTCACCTGTACCGTCAGACAAGCACTTCACAGCACCTCCGTATCCGTAGTAAGGTGTGCCAGAATCGGGTATTGATGCATTTTCATTAAAGAATCCATAAATTGTATTCCTTAGTGTTTCAACATCATTCGGATCACCGATAACATTTGCATAACCGTGACCTATCAAGAAACCCATAGGCATTAGCATACCAGCTGACTTCAACCAACCGGTGTGGCAGGAAGTCTTGCCAGAGAGTAAGGCAAATGGATCAGTATAGGGGTTGTCATCGAGATGAGCCATGGCCATTTCGCTATCTGCACGGACCCATGCGTGTGCGTCGTAGTATGTTCTTCCATCTCCCTTCTGATCAGCACCAAGTACTTCTAAGTCATATTGTTGCCATCCAACCCAGGCTGCTCCTCCATCCATAATAGCAATGTCAGCATTACCAAATCTAAGAGCCTCAATCATAGCACCTTCTGAATCTACACTGTATATCGAAACATCATAATTCAACTTCTCGGATAAGTAGTCGGCAAGAACTTGAGGGTTCGCATCTATGTTGTCATAGTCTGCTTGAACCTCAAAGGCGATAACAAGTTCACCAACCGTACCATCGTCGTCATCATTCCCCGTACATCCCGAAAATATACATGAAATCATTAGTATTGTCATTATTCCTGCTAGTGCTCTGCTCTTCATTTTAGGTCGCCCTAAACTTCCGGTTGAAGATAGGTATGTAAAGTTTAGGGCAGCCTAAACTCTGCCTTTATTCTAACCTGGCTCTCGCTGGAATCGAGATAATAATTGTTGTAGAAAAGGTGGAAGAGCAGGGTGCCGAAGCACCCCGCCCCCCCGGGTTTTCCGAGTTTCTTAGGAGGTGAT
>DUIL01000098.1:5522-5731 GCA_013330385.1 Candidatus Thalassarchaeaceae archaeon | reverse complement strand
GCAAACCAGTATTCCTCAGAATTTGTATATCTTTCACCTATGTCGATTTCACCATCTCTGTTAACATCAAAACCATCGCCACACCCCCATTGACTAGCTTGTTCAACACAAAGATCTGCATCCTCAGTAAGATCTGAATCATCTAGTGGATCAAAATATAGACAGTTCCACTCACTCGTAGCTTGATTTTGATAACCAGCACCGCCCTC
>DUIL01000098.1:4959-5135 GCA_013330385.1 Candidatus Thalassarchaeaceae archaeon | reverse complement strand
GATTTTCTAGGATCCAAATATTCACGATAACCTGAATCTGTATCCTCAGGAGATTTGCCCGTCAGAGAAAGTCTCTCGGTGAAACATGTGTCAAGAGTCCAAGGCCAGCAGTATTCCATCAGAGCACTTGCTCCATCTCGATCAAAATCAGTTACATTGTCTGAGCCATTCATTGG
>DUIL01000098.1:4320-4624 GCA_013330385.1 Candidatus Thalassarchaeaceae archaeon | reverse complement strand
TCTAGACCATCAATAACAATCACTCCAAAAGGTGTTTCGATATTCCTAGATTCGCCAAAAATAACCTCATGAATATCTGGTATCATATCTTCATCTTGATCGACAGCCATGGGGCCCTCACCTGTTGTATCACCAGGGTCTATCGAGGACACTGGTGCCTGAGGGCGAGTCTGAGAAACGAAGATTAGGCTACTCATTATGAGTAGGGTTACTAAGAATGCTGTCTGCTTGCGACGCATGATACAACCTCGTCTATACACAATCAGCGCTATTGTTTGACTTATCATGATGATGGAGCGTCGTT
>DUIL01000098.1:0-4011 GCA_013330385.1 Candidatus Thalassarchaeaceae archaeon | reverse complement strand
TGATGATGGAGCGTCGTTCGGACACAAGAGGGTCTTCTGGATACGACGGCTACGCCGTCGCGTATGCGAAAGCGATACTCGGGTAATGCCTCTTGTCCCTCAAAATAGAGGGGGATTATTGTCTGAGAGGGGTTGATTCAAGGTGTGAACGCTGTCCCGAATGTTTGAGAATAATGAGTATGGAGATTACTCATCTTGGTAGTGGCAGTCGTGGCAACTCTGCGCTATTGCAAAGTGATGAGTCAAAAGTGCTCGTAGATTGTGGATTTTCTCTAAAACAGATTAACTCTCGATTATCTAGAATTGGAGTTAAGGGCGAAGATATCGATGCCATAGTGCTGAGTCATCATCATTCAGACCATTCTAAATCTGCGGCACGTGCATCTCGATTATGGGATGCACGATTGTATTCGAATCTAGAAACAGCCATGCGCCTAGGGCTGAGGCCGATTGAGGATGTACGCACTTTCTCAGGGCTGGAACGTTTGCAAGTGGGGCCGGATCTTAGTATACTACCAGTCCCTGTACCTCATGATGATGCAGATAATGTTGCAATAATCGCCAGTAATGGAGGAGGTAGAAGGGCTGCAATTGTAACTGACCTTGGAGAAGTTACTGTTGAATTGAGGCGCCATCTCGAAGGTTGTGAACACATTTCTATTGAAGCGAATTATGACTATGAGAGATTAATGAATGGACCCTACCCCCCTGTTTTGAAAAGAAGAATTTCAGGTAGGGGGGGTCATCTTTCAAATTCACAAACAGCTGAATTGTTAGGCGATATCATTCACCCAAATCTCTCAAGTGTTGTCCTATGCCATTTATCTGAGAAAAATAATGCTCCACATTTAGCAGAAAGTGAAGTGTTAATGGAAATCGGAGAAGATTTTTCAGGAGAACTTTCAATTTCGCAACAAGAAGGGCCGGAATTTTCTCATTGGCTTGGGCAAATCGAAAATGAGAAAATTAAGAATAACGCATAATTAATGGCCCATTATGGCCCTATGAACTGCATTCTGCACATCTTTCATTCGATCTACTGCTCCCAATTCTCTGAATACTGTCAGAGAACGCTGAAGATAATTCATTCGAGCCGAGCGATCAGTCTCAACTTCTCCCAAACGAGCAAGAAGTTCGCCCTGGAATAGGCGGAAATCATTTGCTTCTGCTACGGCTAAACCATCCATATAATGCTCAGCAGCCTCCGCTCTACGCCCCGCGTCACTAAGAACTTGTCCTAACAAAATTTCAACCTCGACTGCACTCTGTGGGTCTGTGGCCTCCGATAGAATTTCCAAGGCGGCAGAGTAGTGTAAAAGAGCCAATTCATTATCCTTCATCTTGGCATAATATCGCCCTAATACCGCTCTACTGCGTGCATGTAATTCCTCCTGACCATTTTCCAAGGTATTATCGTGAGCACTCATGGCATGGTCTCTCGCCCTATCTAATTCACCCATTTCCAAGAATGCAGCAGCAAGACGTATTTTGGCATCCATCAATTCGGGATTATTCTCGGCTTCAAGAAGGCCTTCGACATTTCCATACACTTCGAGGGCGTGACGCGTATCTCGACGTCTTCGGAAAATGTACCCCATGTTGATGTAAGATCTGGACGCGCCCAAAGCGTCCCGGGAAGCAATTTGTATCTCTAACGCCTGACTGTGCAATGTTAGCGCATCATCCATTGCTCCACGCTTAACTGCAATATCGGCACGTGCCGATAACAGACTCGCTAGACGATCTGCCTGCTTGTGCTTACGAGCAATTGGTATGGCTGCATCATATTCCTGTTCGGCTTCATCCCAGCGCCCTTGGATGGAAAGGATATCACCTCTCAACTCTCTAATCAGTCCCCAATGAATTGGCTCGAACCCTTCTGATTCTAAGCCTCGCAGAATACCTAGGAGTTCTGTGTGTCCTTCTTTAACTAAGGTTCGTCCATCCTTCATTAGGACATCAGCAAGAGTTTCATTATCATTTGAAGAGTCAAGATGGTGGATGAATTCAATCTTCTCAGCAGCTGAGTCGTTTCTAGTACGATACCAGTGCACAGCATTCGAATGAAGTTCCATCTTCAATGAATCATCCATTGAACGGACTAAGAATTCTCTAACTAAATCGTGTACATCGTAGAATTCTGAGTCGATTCTTCGAGCCAATCCTTTCTCGACCAAGTCATCAAGAAGATCAATTTCAGCATCAAGATTCCTTAGTGATTCCAATGGCATCGGCTCACGGAAAACCGCAATTGCGCCCAATAAACGCTTCTGTGAGCCTGAAAGTTTACTGAAAATTTCCTTCTCTACAAATGCCTCTAGAGTAGCATGGAACGTCTCCCCCACACTACCTCTGTTAATCAATTCAAGAACTAGGGGGTGGCCTCTAGAAAGTGTGTAAATATGCAAAAATTGTTGTAAATCAATATCTGGCATTGCTGTCAAAATTTGACGGCTGGAATCCTGATCTAGACCCTCTAATGGAAGGAAATGCATGATTGATTTTCCAGATGTATCTGATTCGGGAACGACCATTCGGAATGAACGTGTGAACATTACTAAGCCCAATTCATCAACCTCTGGCACTCTAAGAGCAAGAGCGCGCAAAATAGTCACTAAGTTTTCATCAGCAACCTTATGCAAATCATCGATTACAATTAATGCTGGGGCATTCTCTAATCCTTCAACAATCAGATTTACAGCTATTGTCGCTTGAGGGACTGCAGTTGATGCGACGTAATCACTCAAGTCATTATTACCTATCATAGACAACCATTCAGCGCAAGTCTCCAGAAATGCTCGTGAACCCTCCCAATCCTGACATCTATGGTAGAGAAGATTTCTCCTGTGAGTAAATCTCTCAAGTAATTTAGCAGCTAAAGAGGTCTTGCCAATTCCGGCTATTCCGGGGACAAGAAGTGTCATTGATTCTGATTCTAAAATTTCAGCCATCTTCAATATTTCAGAATCCCTGCCAAAGAATCGGCGCAACCTAGGTAAATCATTTAGAGAACTGACAAGTTGTTTCTCAATGTGTTTTGATAAATCACGTTCAATTAAGTCTGGTGAAAGTGAAGATAAATCGACAGTACCACTGTCATCAAGGTATCGAAGAATATCAACATGGCGAAGTGGGAGTTCTGTAGCCTCTATAGCCGATTGTAAATCTACATTTTCTGAACGTCCATCAGAATGTATTAATCGGATGGGTTGCTCACTAACTTTTTTCCAAATATCATCTGCTAGACTAACACCATCTGATGTAAGAAAGTACGCCTTCCGCTTACGGGAAACACCTGAGACGTGCGCTTGACGTTCAATCAAGTGGCCTGAGTCTTTCATTCCCGAAATGGCACGAGGGACATTGGATCGAGCTATTGATACGGCATTTGCTATACCCATCTGAGAAATAGCGAATGGGACTTCCACTTTATCGGCATAATCTACGTAATCCCTCAAGTGGAGCAATATCCTCTCTTGCACCCCTGGTCTGGGCGCGGCTATGCTCACCATGTATCGGCGAGCGTTACGAATCACTCAAGAACATTCTCTTGTAACGGACGGTGATGCTTCATCACTCATTATAATCAGGATCGGGTACCCATTCTTGTTTTGCAGAGTCCCATAGCCAGCCTGGATGTTCATCGGATTTGACTAGTCCACCTTCGGATTCACCCTCTACAATTGAGTCCGGCTCTTCGTCTTCGATTTCTACTGAGACTAGCCCCGACAAATATAGTACAGCTCCAATCAAAACCAGAACTAGAACGGCGATAATAATCAGCCATAGGGAGCCAAAGCCTTCACTAGCAGCTGGAGGCGATATCACAGGCCCCTCAATTGATGTGGAACCACTAGTTGAGAAAACAGGAGTTACTTGTCCAGAGACCATTGAACAAGGTATGCCAAGTGCCCAAGTTGAATCAGCTGACACGACTGTTGAATTAATCTGACTTCCACCCAATTTAACTGACGTGGTTTTTCCAGGTAGACCTATACCTGTGAAAATTAA
>DUIL01000054.1:1837-5505 GCA_013330385.1 Candidatus Thalassarchaeaceae archaeon | reverse complement strand
CTTGTAAATTCGATTAATCCATTCCGAATTGAAGGTCAGAAAGCAATTGCTTTTGAGATAATGCAAGACCTTGATTGGCAAGTGCCAGATTGGATTGTTTTACCAGGCGGAAATCTTGGAAATAACACTGCGATTTCGAAAGGATTGCTCGAACTTCATGAAATTGGAATCATCGATAGTCTTCCTCGAATTGCTGTGGTTCAAGCCGCAGGAGCCAACCCCCTCTACACTGCATGGTCTGATGGAGAAAATATTGTACCCGTCAAGGCCGACACAATTGCTACTGCAATCAAAATCGGCTCCCCTGTTTCATGGCGTAAATCTCTCCGTGGAATAGAGGCTTTGAACGGCGTAGTTACCGAAGTTAATGATAACCAAATTATGGATGCTAAGGCGATAGTCGACGCTTCAGGAATAGGTGCAGAGCCAGCGAGTTGTGCGACGGTTGCGGGGATCAAGAGACTCGTTGAAGAAGGAACAATAGATTCTTCATCAAAAGTCGTGGGCATCCTTACTGGTCATCTTTTGAAAGATCCAGATGTAGTAGTCAATTACCATACCAGCAAACTCGAAGGAATTGTATCAAATCGGGCGAATGCTCCAATATCCGCTAATGCCGATTTAGATGAAATACGCCGCCTCATTCGTCAATGACTCGCCTGTGAATTGAAGAACAGAAGGCTTCTCGCAGTCATGTGCTCGACCTCGCTTCGATGGTATTTGGCGACTTCCAAGACAACATCATAATCACTTTTGGTGAAGACATTGGTTGGTTAGTGGGGCACCTCCTCCTCTTAGGAATCGCAGCAACACTTTGGCTTTCATGGAGCAACCGCGACCATATTCGTACACAGTCAGGTTGGAACAAGTCAACACTAGCAGACTTAGCAACCATAGGAGCACTTACATTAGCTCAATACGTTATATTCACCGGCACTTTCGGATTCCCAATTATAGCATCAATCGGCCTTGCTTTTGCATTTTCATTGTGTTTCCGTGGTTTAATTAATACCGTGAATGGTTGAAAATCCAACCCCCAACGGTGAAAGGCAGCGGGCCTACCGAATCAATCATGGCAGCCTTCGGCGACCACCCCTCTATTCCTGAGTCGCTAGAGGTACTACTTGCCGATGAAACGGCATCTACTGTATTCCTGAAGGCCGAATGCCCACCTCGAGTCAAAGCTGGACACATCTCTGAATTGAGGTTAGAAGAAGTCGAGGGAGACTCTTGGGACAAACCTTCACTAGAGGCATTGAGTGAAGAATTGCAATTAGTGATTGAGCAAAATGAAGCGCGTTCGGATTGCTTCATTGAAATTGAGCGCGAAGGTTGCCGAATAATGCAAATTGGAGACCTTCGCGTAACTTGTGCATGGCCACCTTTTTCCGAAGCATGGGAAATTACAGTTGTTCGCCCAGTAGCTCACTTGAAGTTGAGTGATTATGAATTACCAGATGAACTAATTCGCCGAGTATCAGATCACCACAGAGGGATTTTCGTCGTCGGGAAACCAGGTTCAGGAAAAACCACCTTCGCCCAAGCAATCGCAGCCCACCTCGATGAGACGGTAGGTGCAATGGTCAAAACCATGGAAGCCCCACGTGATTTACAAGTTCCTCAAAGAGTCACTCAATATGCCCCACTAGAGGGTGATTTGGAGAAAACAGCGGAAGTGATTTTCCTTGTTAGACCCGATTTCGTAATTTTCGACGAAGTTCGCCGAGCTAGAGATTTCGAGATATTCGGCGATGTTAGATTAGCAGGTGTAGGCTTACTAGGAGTCACTCACGCAAACAGCGCATTGGAAGCCATCCAGAGGATGGTAGGCAAGGTTGAACTCGGTTTAATTTCACAAGTTCTTGATACGGTGATTAACATCGAGAAAGGTAAGGTAAACGAAGTACTTGAGTTGAGAATGGTAGTTCGCGCCCCAACAGGAATGGAATCCGACCTTTCTCGTCCTGTGATTGAGATCAAAAGATTCCCAAGTGGGGAACTTACTCACGAGATGTTCGCTTTCGGGTCCGAGATAGCAGTTGTACCAGTTGGGGGAAGTACAGGTGAAGGCGGCAGCCCTGCTTGGAGAATGGCGGGGGAAGAACTCAAGCGAGAAGCATCACGCCTTACCGGAATTGCAGTTTTGCATGCTAAATTTCTAACCGATTCTTCGGCAGACATCTATGTTGATGACTCCGCAATTGGAGCGATGGTCGGCCCTGGTGGCGATGCAATCCGCTCACTAGAGAAGGACGTAGGTGGAATCAAACTCAATGTCAAATCAGTAACTGAATTGCCAAGAGGTCTACGAAAGAGAATCGAACGAGACTCTTGGGGTGGCGGCGGAGATATGGAAGAATGGCGCAGCCGTGGAGGCCGCCATTGGGAACATTCTGGCAGCAAGCGTAAGGGCGGCAAGAAGGGAAAACGCGGACGACGCTAGAACTTCCGATATCGAGGCGTTTGAATGGAGGACGAATTATGTATCAATGCATTCATTGTATTTTGGATCATAGGATTTACCATTCAAGAATTAAGTAAGAGATCCTCGAAGTCCAAAGAAGCACATTCAGCCGAGCTAGACAATCCTTCTCTCAATAACAAGGCAGTAGTCTCCATGAGTGATGCTAAGATAATCGATGGAAGGTTGAAGGGCAATGTCACAAATCATCCAAAACTTGGAAATCAAAGAGTCAAGACCTCGAGTATACTAGGGATGGAATTCGACGAACACGGTACGACCTTGGTCGAGACTAGGAATACCGTCTATATGGTGGATTTGAAGGGCTGGAGAGAGATTCCTGAAAACCATCCCTCCCTGGAATCTGACGGCAACTGGTGGAATTAGTAATCTCGCAAGGGTTCTTGACGCCCTCATTGGTCGGCGAGCCGATGAGCGAGGGTGAAGGCAAGCCTCCGGTGGTTGTGGTAAGCGAATCCACAAGTGTCACCAGCGGCACTGCTGTTCAGGAGAAACTCATCGTTGCAGCCCGTGTATTTTCTGATCTACTCAAACCAACTTACGGTCCCCGGGGATTGGACAAAATGCTCTACAAAACCGATGGTTCAACAGCGGTCACCAATGATGGAGCGAAGATTGTTGCAGAGTTAATGGTCAAGCACCCAGCAGCTAAGATGATGGTTTCAATGGGTAATTCACAGGAAGAAGCCTGTGGCGATGGCGTCACCACAACAATGCTTCTTTGCGGTTCATTACTAGAAGAGGCCAACACCTTACTCTCGAAGGGATTGCACCCGCTAACTCTCGTAGATGGATATCGAAAGGCGATGGGTGTTGCATTTTCACAGATGGATTCCAACTCAACTCCTTTGGATGATGAGCGTTTGTTAGGTGTTGCAAATACCGCATTAACAGGAAAAGGCGCCGAAGCAGCAATCGATATCTTTGCGCCTCTTGTTAGAGACGCCCTTAATGCCGTTCAAAACTCAGTAGAAACTCCTAGTGCAGAGCATGTTGCTATGTTCAAAATAGGCTCTGGCGGTCTAAGAGATAGCCACTTAGTACGCGGAATAGTCGTTCGCCGACGAGTTTTGATGGACTCATTGCCCAACAACATTGACAAAGCCTCAACTGCAGTCGTAGGTAGTGATATCAAGATTCGTAAAATGACCCGCTCAGCAGAAATCCAAATTACTTCCGCCGAGAA
>DUIL01000054.1:0-1424 GCA_013330385.1 Candidatus Thalassarchaeaceae archaeon | reverse complement strand
ATACTCTGTGGTGGAGAAATCGACCGTGACATCCTTCATGATTTAGCCGATGAAGGCATACTTGCAATTCCTCAATTGGACGAATCAGAATTGCGAAATGCAGCAGGCGCAACAGGAGCGACAATCATTGAATCCGTCTTAGATATAGATTCTAGCGACCTCGGTGTGGCTGGAAGTGTGCATTGGGAGAGAAGGCAAGCCACAGATCAAGTTGAAGATATTATCACCATCGATAATTGTACTAATCCTAGCGTAGTCACATTAGCGATAGGAGGGGCTGGTGAAACCGCAACCGAAGAGATAATCCGAGGACTTCACGACGCCCTCAGAGCAACAAGTCTAGCTCATGAAACCGGAGAACTACTTCCTGGTGGCGGTGCTAGTCATACACGAATCGCTCAGGCAGTAAGAGAAGCCAGCGAATCAGAACCGGGACGGGCACGATTGGCAATGGATGCCTTCTCTCGTGCTATGGAAACAATCCCTGCTACTCTAGCGGCCAACGCAGGAAAGGACATTCTCGATTCCATACTTGAGATGCGAACAGCAGCCCGAGAAGGCTCCAAGACTCCAATTGGAATCCGAGCAGATGGAGAAGTTGGTGATGTTTCAGGAGTATGGCACCCTCGTGCAGTAATCGAGGATGGGCTTGAGTCCGCCACCGAGACATCGATGAGCATGTTACGCATTGACCAAGTCATCAGTGCTAGAGGCGACTGAAATCGCTACTCACGAACACTTCAAACCCAATGCCACCACGCCGAGTTATGACAGCGCCTCGCGCCTTGTTGAGCGTCTTCCACAAGGACGGCATTGTCGAACTTGGACAGGCTCTCAGCGACTTAGGTTGGGAGTTACTTTCGACTGGCGGAACCTCTCGTAAATTGAGGGAAGCCGGGCTATCGGTAATCGATGTCAGTGAAGCGACAGGGCACCCCGAGTGTTTTGATGGGCGAGTCAAAACACTACACCCTGCTGTGCATGGTGGAATACTGGTTAGACGCGAACGCGATGACGATATGGAAATGCTCGCAGAACTAGGGTATCGCACCGTTGACTTAGTTTGCGTCAACCTCTATCCATTCGAGTCAGTTGCTGCCAAGGACCCACCCGCTCCAGATGCTGAATTAATTGAGATGATTGACATAGGCGGGCCAACTATGATTCGCTCAGCGGCGAAAAATCACAAGGATTGCTTAGTCCTCACTTCCGTTGATCAATATTCAGCAGTTATTGAGGCCCTAGCATCTTCACAAGGAAGCCCTTCAGGAGTCAGCCTTGAACACCGCAAGCAGTTAGCCCTCGAAGCATTCCAGAGAACAGCCGCCTACGATGCAGCAGTATCGAGCGAGTTAGAAATGAGATTCAATTCACCATCAATCCCATCCCGTATCCATGTTGCTAGTGAAGTAGGCACCGAGTTG
>DUIL01000173.1 GCA_013330385.1 Candidatus Thalassarchaeaceae archaeon | reverse complement strand
TAGCCTCTGAAAGGGCCCACTGATAGCCCACTAATTCGATAATTACAATCGGATGTGTCTTAGCAGACACCCTCTGATTCAAAGAATTGAAGCAGCGACTTGGTCTATATCTTGGGAACGACCACAGTAAGCACATCGAACATCTAGTGGGTCAGTAGATACGACACGCAATTTGTGAGGAAGAGGTTCACGAGGATTCTGAGTTACACAATTCCAAAAGGAGCAACGAGCAATATTTACCAACTCTTTTCCAAGCTCGATTTGTCGCTTCTCAGCAACTCCATAATTACGAATGATTGCAACAGATGCTTTAGGAGCAATCAGAGCTAAGCGGTCTAACTCCTCTTGAGTCAGTTCGCGGTCCTCAATCTTCAGGACATCCTTACGACCGACTTTACCGCTTGGAACGTTCATGACTAGAGAAATAGGATTAGAACGGCCGACATCGATTCTCAACATCTGCATTACCTGAAGTGATTTGCCCGCTGGTATGTGATCAACTACTGTACCATTGCAAATTGCTGTAACACGCCTCATCTCACTCATGCGCCCACCTTCTTTGGAACTTTGACTCCTAGACTTCGGCAAAGTAGCGCCATCCTAGTAGGGACGCCATTGAATGCCTGTTTGAAGTAATATGCGTGCTCTGTCGAATCTACACTGGGGTCAATTTCGTCAACTCTCGGAAGAGGATGCATGACAATCATGGATTCTTTCGCCACCTTGAGGTCATCTGCAGACATCTTGTAGATTCCAGCCACCTTGGTGTACTCATCTTCATCAGGGAAACGCTCTTTTTGGATTCGCGTCATGTAAATTACATCCGCATCAGGAATTGTTGATTGAAGGTCTTCACTCTCCGTAACATCACCACCATGGGCTCTCAAATCACCGATTATTTCTTCGGGCATGCGCAATGATTCTGGAGATACAAGAGTTAGCTTAGTTCCGAAGCGAACTAGAGCGTGAGATAGTGAATGTGTAGTTCTGCCATATCGAAGATCTCCCACAAGAACTACATTGAGTCCTTCTAGAGTGCCATGTGCCTGTTGGATTGTGAAAAGGTCAAGCATAGTTTGAGTGGGATGGTTTCCAGCACCATCGCCGGCATTCAACACAGGTATATCGACGGCATCAGCACTGTACTGGGCCGCACCCTGCCTAGGGTGTCGAATTACTGCGATATCGGAGTAACCATCTACCATCTGCATAGTATCATACAGAGTCTCTCCCTTAGCAACGCTTGAGCCAACTGAACTTAGGTTCAAGACATCGCCACCGAGTCTCTTCATCGCAGTTTCAAATGACATCCGAGTTCGGGTTGAATTTTCGAAAAATAGATTCCCGAGAACCTTGCCTTGGAGAAGCGGGGCGTAGACTTCTCCTCTTGCAACTGGTAGTAGTTTTTCGGCTGTTTTGAGAATATCAATAATCTCCTCATTGGTCAAATCATCCATTGTGATGAGGTCACTCATGCCTTTCTCTCCATAGAATCCGGCAGCATACCGCTCATAGGTGTTCCGTGTGCCATTGGAGGCGCGATTTGACTCGAAACCGCTAACCGTCGGCTTGAAGTCGGATATTCGCACCGCCCGGTCGATGATTATCTCCCGCACACCCGTCCGGGTCTCGTTTTGCGGAGGCGGAACCGATGTAGATTGGTTCTCTCATTCAGAGCCTAGAGGAGGGATGGTCACTTCTTTGGCTCTAGCTCGTCATATCCATGTGACTGTCAATTCACGCTTCGATGACAAAGTCCGTGTATCCTACTCACAGATGGAAATTGTTGATGATTTTGAGGACTTGCAGCATGAATTGGTTCGAGAAGCCATGAGAATGACTGGGGTTACTTCTGGGATTGAAATTACCACTATTGCAGACATACCATCTCGTGGGACTGGACTTGGTTCATCCTCAACTGTCACAGTCGGATTGTTGAATGCTTTACATCGATTCGCGGGTAGAGAAGTATCGGCAACACAATTGGCGGAGGAAGCATGTAGGATTGAGATCGACATTCTTGGTCAACCAATAGGGCGCCAGGACCAATATGCTGCTGCGTTTGGAGGAATAAATTCAATTTCTTTTGGTTCCAATGGAGTCGAAATTGTATCACTTAATTTGGATGATAAACTGATTGAGCGTTTGGAATCAGAATTTACTTTGGTATTCACAGGGCGCTCAAGAAGAGCGAGCGAAGTACTCTCCGAAGAACCTGATGATGAAGCGGATAGATTGTCACGTCTGCGTACTATACGCGCACAGGCTGACGAAGCCCGTTCGCGTCTTGAAGTTGGAGATTTGTCTGGATTGGGAGTGCTTCTTGAAGAGGCTTGGCAAACCAAGCGAGGGACCACTGCAAGTGTTAGTGATGAAAATTTAGATTCGATGCACGACCGATTGATGGAAATGGGTGCAAATGGGGCAAAGTTGCTCGGAGCTGGGGGAGGTGGGTTTTTCCTAGTTCATGGCAATGCCGAACTTAGACAAAAACTACTTACTGAACTTTCAGAAAAACACAGAATTATTCCTCTATCGGTAGACTTCTCTGGTTCAACAATCATCCACGAAGGTGAATAATATGAAAAGATGCTATTTTGCTATTTTTATGACCCTGATGCTAATAATTCCTGCATTTCCCCTAGTAGTTAGTGCTGATGGACATGGAACTCCGGATGACATAGTTCAATACCAAGGTTCAGCAAATTTAGTGATTCATGATGACCTTGTCGCGTCACAAAATATTACTGCAACGTGGAGTCTAAACATTTCAATTTCTGATTATGTGGGAACCAGTGAACTGCCGCACCCTGGAATTGGAATTAGATCTCAAATCGATCAGTATCTAGGGGACTCAGATGGTAATCTAAGTCAAACCGAAGTTGATTCCTTCTCTCAGTACATTATCTCTGCAAGAAATTGGACAGATTCCGAAGTAGGTGGCTGTTGTATTCTAGATCACGAGAGTTTTACTGTAGTAGACATGAATATCTCCACAAGAGTCCCTTCTATAGGCCCGGTTTGGGATAGAAACGGCACATGGGGTTGGACAGAGGAAAGTACTCTAATTGGGGCCACAGACAGTCGCTCAACACGACTAATTGACCTTCCTAGAGTTGGGAATGTAGTTGAAGAAATACCACTAACAATTATTCTACCTATGAATTACGAATTTCACTATTCTGCAATGCAAGAAATTATTCAAGGCACTCCGGGTGAATTTACTGTAAATCGAAGCGCCGCCCCGGTGGCATCGAACATTAGAATTAGTGTTGGAGAAAACTCAGACCCACACAGCTTTGTTCAACGCATTAGTGATGGCTCACAAGTTCCTCTTGATTCGCCTACAACATACGAAGGATATTGTCAAGATAGTGCCTTAGAAAATACACAA
>DUIL01000174.1:9235-9506 GCA_013330385.1 Candidatus Thalassarchaeaceae archaeon | reverse complement strand
TGCATTCTTCTTTCGAGAAATAGTTAGCTCCAATGTCGTTTGAGGTGCCCCATGATATGATTTCGATTTTTCATGAATAACTTCACCTTTACAGTTAGAAAGGGAGAGCAATGCATTTTCAATAAGATTCAGATCATCTACAGCGCTACAATGAACACGCCAGACGGCACTATGTAGGCTCATGGACCTTGGAAGTGCTAACCGTCCTTGAATACAGCGCTTCACATCTGTCAAGCGTTAGTGCACGGTGGCTTTCATTCATATACTGGAG
>DUIL01000174.1:7237-9220 GCA_013330385.1 Candidatus Thalassarchaeaceae archaeon | reverse complement strand
GTTTCAAGTACTTCGCGCCCTAAACTGAGAAAACTCTCTTTTGCATTCTTCTTTCGAGAAATAGTCAGTTCCAATAATGTTTGAGGTGCTCCATGATATGATTTTGATTTTTCATGAATTACTTCACCTTGACCGTTAGATAATGAGAGCAATGCATTTTCAATAAGGCCAAGATCATCTACAGCACTACAATGTACACGCCAGACGGCACTATGCAGACTCATGAACCTTGGAAGCGCTAACCGTCCTTGAATACAACGCCCTGCATCTTTGAAGCGTTAGCGCACTGTGGCTTTCATTCATATACTGGAGGTGGGTCGCACGGCTCGCAAACGGGGTAGCCCCCGATACGAGGTGTTTCTCATGGCAAAGGGCGCAAAGGCAAGGGCAGCGGCACGCAAGCAGAGAGACAAGTGGAAGGCAAAGCGCTGGTTCACTATACGGGCACCTCGTAATCCATGGTCTTTCCGAGTACTCGGAGAGACTCTAGCAGAGGAAACAGATCAACTAATTGGACGTAAGTTTGAGATAATGCAGAATGAGCTTGATGGCGACTTTTCAAAGATGCATGTCAAGGTTATTTTCCGCGTCACTGAAGCACTTGGTGGCGATGTGCTGACTGAATTTGTGGGCCATGATGTTCTCAAGGATCACATTCGTCGTCAGGTTCGCCGTCATCGCGGTAAGATAGATGATACAGTCGATGTTGTATCAGAGGACGGGTATTACATCCGATTCAAGCCGCTTGTAATCTCTCGTTCTAGAATTAAATCAAGCCAGAAGGCCGAGATGCGCACACGTGCACGTGACGCTATACTACAGATAGGAGCTACATCAACATGGATTCAACTTCAGAAATTTGTGCTTGATGGAACTATGGAATCGAAGGTTAAAGAAGCGGTTTCAACCATAAGTCCAGTACGTACTGTGATGATTCGCCGAAGTCAGTTGTTACAAAGTGGAGTTACTGTTGATGAGGGTCCTACTCTCGATGAAATTCATGCTGAGGAGAAGGCTGCTTCTGCTGCTTCTGTTGAGGAAGTCGATGTTCTCGCTGCCGCTGAAGCAAGTGCCGAACTGGCTGAAATTAGTGAGAGCCCTGTTGAATCTGAAACCGATGAAGAAGCAGTCATTGATAGTACTCCTGAGGAAACCGAGGAAGAATTGGATTCAAGTGATACGCCAGATTATGCATCACTGACTGTTGCTGAACTCAAGTCCTTATTGAAAGAGGCTGGAAAACCAGTATCTGGTAAGAAAGCAGATCTTGTGGCCCGTCTTCAAGAATGATAACTGGCAAGAATGAATAATTCTGATGCGGTAACGCCTTGAACATTAACCCTAGGCGAGTAACATGGTCCGAGTAGCCGTACTGTGTGGTACTGGCATGAGTTCTTTGGTGGACAATTTGATCCATCAAGAGGAAGACTCAACAAAAATTAGGATTGAGTCTCCATGGGGTGATGTTCCATCTTTGTTGATTCATACTACCGGTGGTGAAGTACTTGTCATCGATAGGCACCATGCGGACGGAAAAACCCGAACCCCCCCTCATGAAATAGAGCACCGAGCAAATATTCACGCTGCGATTTCCATTTCACCCGACCTCATTCTTAGTATCAATTCAGTTGGAACAATGCGTGAAGACCTACCCCCTGGTGATATCGGTATCGCTGGTGATGTACTCGATTTGTCCATAAGGCCGTGGACATTTCATGACGACGATGCTATACACGCGGATAGAACTAAGATTTTCAATGAGAAAGCGAATCAAATTTGTAAAAGCACACTCCAAACTCAGCAGCAAAATGTCGTTGATGGTTTAATTGTAGCACAATGCATTGGCCCACAATTCGAATCACCCGCTGAAATTGACGCTTTAGTTCGTCTTGGAGCCGATGTCGTTGGTATGACTTTAGGGCCCGAAAGCCGTTTAGTCGCTGAGTCGGGCATCCCTCATGCAGCCCTGTCATGTTCTTCTAA
>DUIL01000174.1:4551-6855 GCA_013330385.1 Candidatus Thalassarchaeaceae archaeon | reverse complement strand
CTGTAGATTCTATGGCAGCAAGTATGAGAAATCGAGTTGCAGCGTGTATTACTGAATTATTAAAATCATTATGATATAATTAACAAGGTGATTGAATGGTAGATTGGCGTCATGGAATTGCTTTACTTTTCGTTACTGCATTTCTTCTACCCATGATTAAAGATGCTATTCAAGTATGGGATCAGGCAGAAAAGGAGCATGATGAGAATTGTAATCCTTTACTTACTGGTGGAGTTATTGATGCACAATTGTGTTCCGAATTAGAGAACGATTCATCTGCAAAGTTTCGTACTTTTTCTATTTTGAGTTTAGCAGCATTACTATCCGCAATTTCGGGTTTAGCACTGATTCTTCCTTCTGGAGGGAGTAGATATTCTCATCCTCCTCCAGGCCTACGTTGATGGGTCTCCTTGCTTCACCAGCACCATGGCAAGGCGTGTGAGTGTGGACGATTGGATAGAGATAGAGGCGCAGGATAGCCCCGATGGCTCTTGGTTGACGATGATGTCGCGGGTTGCTGCTTTCCACCACAAGCACGCTTTCGCATCTGAGGAGAACCACGGTCACGACATGGGCTACCGCGTGGCCTTGACCGTCGAGGAACTAGGCGAATTCGCAGCAGCGATTACCAAGGGCAAACCAGACGAGGAGGCAGCCGAGGAGTTAGCCGACTTGCTTATACTGATTCTAGGTCATTCACTAGCAATGAAAATTGATTTGGAGACCGAGTTTCACAAAAAGATGGATCGTATAATGAAAAGAAAGGCCCGAAGAGGGAAATTAGGAATCAGAGTTACCGAATATCAGCCCGAAAACTAATTCTTTGCTACTGAGAACTCCAATTGAGGCGTGCTTAGGTCTACTCCGTGTTCTTCTTGGAGATCAAAGGCAGCTAGGTTAACTGCATCTCTAATTTTCAATATTCTATATGGTCTTGAAACATAATATGTCAATCTCCATCGTACTGCATTATTTGCATTTTCCTTCAAAGAAATCTTTGGTTCCCTAGCCTCACTTAATCCGTCAACATTCAGTTTAGCGGATTGGTAAACGGCCCGAAGATAATTATTTACTATCTCAGTATTAGTTTCGTATCCAATGTTAAAATCAACAAAATCTTTGAAAGGGCCTCCGTGATTTAGTTTGTAAAAATCAGTACGATTAGTCAATAAAGAGTGGTTTGGGACCTCTATATCATGACCTTGAACAAGATCTCTTATTCTTGTTTGTAGACCCCCAATTTCCATGACTATTCCCATGACATCCATGTCTGGAATTGAGATTACATCCCCTCTTTTTGCACTATTTCCACTTATGATTAAAATTCCACTTAGAAAATCCCTCAGCCAGTAATCTTTGGTTGTGAAAATCAATAGTGCTAGGAATCCTACTGCGCCAGTAGTTTCTAAGATACCCGTAATGCCCCAGATATTGATTAGAGTAATACTTGATGTAATTATAACAATTCCAAGTACAATTAATTCTAGAGTGCGAGATGTGGCTGTTTCGACATGTCTAGATGACCCCATGACATTGATGTCTTCACCATATCTAATCAGAATCATTCCATCAGCTATATTGTAAATGAGATAGGAAATGAGTAAGCAAAGAGATGATTGACTAATTTGTTCATCGGGAAATGAACTGTCATTCATTATTATTGAGACAATGAAGGCTGCAAAAACGGTAAGGTTGAATGAATGAAGGGTCCGCAATCTTGTTTTTGTTTTTGCTTCATCAATTTCACCATGTAATTGTGCAATTTGTTTTGAGAATAAGAATACAAATGCATTCACTGCGAAGGTGAAGTATTCAATCCAACTTAGATTATTTAGTCGTTCGACCAACACGTCTAGAATCACAACCATGACCCTAGGGGCTCAGGGTCAAGGATTAACTTATTTCCGGAATGGCATGAATTGATGGGTTAAATCAAATATTGATTTGTCACGAGACCATCCTGCAATCCACAAACTGAGAATTATTCCTCCGATTTGTAGCAATAATCTGACTACATGTCCAGTAGGGGATAGCGACGCACCATCTCCCAGTTCAATATCTCCAACCCACATGTATAGATTAGCAGGGTATAACATCGCTAAGAGTATGGCGCTAGAGAATCCTGAAAACTCTCTTGTTTTAGGAATTATTAGTCCTAATCCAACTATTATTTCAACAACTCCACTTGCTAAAACCCAGAATGTAGCAGATCCTAGTAAGGGGGGTACTATCGGTTCAAACCAACTTGTATCTGTGAAGTGCATTATTCCCACATTAATGAAGAAAATACCACCTGCTATGGAA
>DUIL01000174.1:0-4155 GCA_013330385.1 Candidatus Thalassarchaeaceae archaeon | reverse complement strand
CGCTTCCAAATTGAATAGGTTGAAGAAAACTCGTTCATATCATCTGCATCGACAGACTCTACTATCTGTTCAGACCAGAGTGTTTTGTCCCATTCAGGAAATTTAACATCACCACTCTTTGATGTATGAGCTACCGTCAGATGAATTTCTTCCACTTCATTTAGGAACATTTCGTAGATTTGTGCTCCGCCAATTATCCAGCATTCCTCACAGCCATCAGCATATGCAATTTCTATGGCCCGTCCCGGGTAAAGTGCGGTTTCGGCCCCTTCATCTCGCCAGCCGGTATCTCTTGACATGACAATATTCAGTCGTTCAGGCAGGGGGCGAAATGAATCTGGTAATGATTCCCAAGTTCTCCTCCCCATAATTACAGCATTGAAGCCATCCCCTTCAGTCAACTTCTTGAAACGAATCATATCGGAGGAAAGTTTCCAAGGAAGTTCATTTCCTCGGCCGATATTACCATCTTCATCCATTGCTACAATCATTGTAATCTTCATGTCCTCACCTCAGATTGAAATTGGAGCCGAAATATGAGGGTGGTGCTCATATCCAATAATTTCAATGTCTTCTCCAGTGAAATCGTCGATATCTAGTATCACAGGATTGAGTCTTAGTTTAGGTAATTCAAGCGGTTCTCGCTCAATCTGCATCTTTGCTTGATCAAGATGATTCAGATACAAATGGCAATCTCCTCCCGTCCAAATGAATTCCCCCGCTTCAAGTCCACAAACTTGTGCCATCATGCAAGTCAATAGACTGTAGGAGGATATGTTAAACGGAACGCCGAGAAATGCATCCGCACTTCTTTGATAGAGTTGACAAGACAGTTTCCCATCATTTACGTAGAACTGGAAGAAGGCATGACACGGCATAAGTGCCATTTCATCGAGTTCACCGACATTCCATGCTGAAACAATGATTCTACGGGACTGTGGATTTGTCTTAATCAACTCAATTGCAGCCTGGATTTGATCTACAATTCGTCCGTCTGGGGTTTCCCATTTTCGCCACTGTTTCCCATATACTGGCCCTAAATCTCCATTTTCATCAGCCCATTCATTCCAAATTCGGACTTTATTTTCCTGTAGATAGTGAACATTTGTATCTCCTGAAATGAACCACAATAATTCGTGAATAACACTTGGCCAGTGTACCTTCTTAGTAGTTATTGCAGGGAACGATTGACTTAGATCAAATCTCATTTGGTGGCCAAAAACAGATCTCGTTCCAGTCCCAGTTCTGTCCCCCTTATCCATCCCTTCATCAAGGATGCGCTTGAGAAATGCGAGGTATTGCTCCATGCCGACTTAACCACGTGAACCGCGATAGTCCATGAACGATACGGCGATATCCACTCACTATGGAGCGCCTAGAATTCTGAATGTATCAATTAATTGATCAGTAAAATCACGATAAAGTGATTTCATTATTGAGCGCTGCCCGTGTTCATCTAAGGAAGCAATATGTTCAATCCCTTCATCATTTAATCCAGCTCCTTCTTCATCACCAAGCCATTGTGAGAAAGTGATTGGATTTCCAATTGATACATCTATGGGTGCGAGTGGGTTTACAATAGCCGAACCGGGCTTGAGGAATCCTCGCGCCCCAATAATTGCCATTGGGATTACAGGGACTTCGGGAAACCTAGCAGCAAGCCTAGCAACCCCCGTTTTCCCCTTAGACAGGAAGGGTGCTTCAGTATTCCGTGAACGAGTCCCTTCTGGGAAAATACCCATCACCTGACCATTTTCTAGTACATCAACAGCCATCGCAAGAGCTTCAACAGCACCTGTTTCTCTTGTGGTTTCAATCTGTCCGGTTGAAGCCATCAATTTTTGAACTTTTTTGTCTTCAAAGAATTCTGCTTTTGCTAAGTAGTGAACGGGTCTTCTCACCCCCATAATCTTCACAATAGGGTCTATGTGTGAAGTATGATTTCCTGTGATTATTACAGGCCCTGTGTAGGGTATCCGTTCCAATCCACTATATCTCACATTTGTTACACTTCGAACTAGAGGCGGTGCGACTTTCATCAAGGCCCTATAGAAAAATGGTGTAGAAAATTCTCGTCCTGTGCCTTCTAATTGTGTCAAACGTGATATGGTTGCCAATGACTCAGCATTCAGGTCAGGCATCTATACTGCCGAGGAGGTGCTGCAATTATTGCTTTCCGGCTCTCCGATGACTTCATCTCCCTTATTCGTGAGCGCACAGTATGAATCCGAGGAGGGTTGTAGGGCTTCTCCTCCTCACAGTCATTTTACTACCAATAATTACGCCCAATGTGGTTGCAGATTGGG
The DNA here is from genome assembly GCA_013330385.1 of Candidatus Thalassarchaeaceae archaeon. Classification (GTDB taxonomy): domain Archaea; phylum Thermoplasmatota; class Poseidoniia; order Poseidoniales; family Thalassarchaeaceae; genus MGIIb-O1; species MGIIb-O1 sp12570u. The sequence goes on along the minus strand of DUIL01000174.1, from coordinate 1,849 downwards.
ATGATGACAATTGGCTCACTAACATAATCGGTCCTGAAAGACTTGAGCATGGTGACGAGTTCGGTTGCCATGGATATGAAGATGTTCAAACAGTTGAAGAGAACTGGGTTATCGAAGATTGTAGGGACTATGTAAGTGGATTCACCGAAGCCTCGAGATGGGGTGGTCAACCAATTTCATTTGGAATTCCCGGCGATTCAATAGATTCTGTAACCGCAGAGAAATTGGTTAATTCAGGATTTGAAATAATAGGCGATAAAATTTCTAATTCACCCAATGGGCTAGTCGTTATGACAAGGAATGGGGGAAGTTTGGAAAAAGGAGTATCTAATCAAACTCTACTTGAATCAGCAGAAGAAGATTCTCTAGTCAGTATTTATTGGAGAGCAAGGATTGATGATTTAAAACTCAGGGAAGATAAGGACGCAATCGAATTAATTGAAAACCAAAATGTGTGGTTTACTACATGGGGTGAATGGTATCACCATGGAATTTCTGGTCAAGAGGCATCCGAATCAGTTACAACCGATGGCAGTCTTATCCAAGTCACTTTACAATCGAGAGAACAATGGAATGTTCCGGGAACTGTGAAGTTACAGTTTGAAGGCAATATTCAACGAGTGACTGATTCTTCTGGTGACGATATATTGATGATTGATGAATCAGAAAAAGTACTCAAATCAGGATGGAGAATGCTTTCTGATGGAATGCTATTGACTATCCCTCCAGGTTCCACAATCACAATTGAATTAGATGATGAGTCCAATGTTGTGTCTACACCCTTGACTACCTTCAACGACCTTCATCATGCTGTGACTGTGGTCGGACATCATACAACTAATCTATTCCAGTGGTCATCTGATTTCCAAGAGTCTGAGTTGAGATTCACTTGGCTTATTGAAAGACCGGTAGAAATAGAGATGGATTGGAGATTGCCGGTTATCGCCATCACTGCATTAGTTGCCACGCCAATTGCTATCCGTTGGATTGTTGCCCGTGATCAACAATTACAAAGTTCCAACGAACAGTCTGATGAATCATAGGGTAGGGAAGATGATGGGCCAATCACTGAAACTACTTCCACCACTCTTCGCCATCGGGTGAAGCAGACTTGAGTGCCTCGCCGATGAAAGACATCAGGCCCATAGGTCCTTCCTTGTCCATGTTGAACTCCTGCTCTCTAACCAATTCCCCACCAATACATTCAGCAATCTTCACAATGTCATCATTTTCTATCTCATCCATCTGGATATCTAGAGTCCTCCCGAACTTCCCTGACTCCTCCAAGTAGATGGTTGCAGATTTCCTCATATTGCTCATTTGCATGCTAAAGTCATTCAGTGATCTTACTTCGATTGTGCCCTCGACACCATCGAACTCAACTGCTAAGGTTCTGGTTTCTCCGTCGAAAACATCGGCCTGACCCTCCTTCATCATCTTGAAGAAACCTATAATCTGCCCTAGTTCCCCCGATCTAATTTCCTTAGCAATATTAATTCCAATAAATAGCAAGACTAGTGAGATTATTGCAATTTCTTCCGTTTCCACAAGGCCGTGCCATTGGGGGCAACCCTTCATCTTTGGCCCGGCATAATGTGTAGAGAAAATTGCATGAGCCGTAATGATGGGCCCCTGGTGTATGCCCGCGTACACATGGGCACCCAGCTAACCCTCTATGACGTATGCATACACAAGGGCCCCTCTATGATATNNCATTTGCATGCTAAAGTCATTCAGCGATCTTACTTCGATTGTGTCCTCGACACCATCGAACTCGACTGCTAAGGTTCTGGTTTCTCCGTCGAAAACATCGGCCTGGCCCTCTTTCATCATCTTGAAGAAACCTATA
>DUIL01000196.1 GCA_013330385.1 Candidatus Thalassarchaeaceae archaeon | reverse complement strand
GACAAAGATAGAGTGTAGCCCGAACATGAAAGGTGAACGAAAAGTAGGTTTACAAAATACATCGAACATGTTCGGGCGAACAATGAGAGTCAACCAAATTTAGCGGAAATCATGGAAATAGATCTTCACACGTTGCGGGATGCCGATAGGTCATCAGCTGCCGATTGGGCAATAGTCCAGAAGAATTGGATGATGATTTGTGCTGATCACGAAGAAGGACATCCTTCTCTTTCATTAGGTGAGATACTATTGAAACGTGGTGAAAAAGTTCACTTTGTTTGTGCTGAATGTGCCTCTAATAACCTGAAAGCCCACGGGCAATTCATTCATGATTCAATTGAGAATGTTGATGCGGATGTAGATATAATTACTCTACACGGTGTAGATGACTACTGGTCCTTCATCCCAAACCTTTCTCAGAGAATGCAGTGGTTCGGTGACATCAAAGCAATTTGGCCTGAAGCCGAATTGAATGATGAACGTTGGAACTCAGAACTGTATGACTACGGTATCGCTGTGGTAGTTGGCAAGTCATTAGCCGAGGCACTTGACTGAAATTTGATTATTCACTTGCCTTCGAATCGAGGGGTTCTTCGCTCGACATAAGCGGCAATCCCTTCCTTTGCATCGGAACTGTTGAACAGTGCAGCCTGGAGTTCACGCTCTAATGCTAGGTGATATTCGAAAGGCATTTCAGGTCCTGATTGGACTGAACGCTTGATGTTTCCAACAGCTAAGGTGGCCTTGTAAGGTAGTGTGAATTGGCTGGCGTAATCTAGAACATCCTGTCTGAATTCTTCAAGAGATCCATCCCAGACGTCGTTAATCAAATCCATTTCCTTTGCTTTCTCAAAGGCCATCAATTCGCCACTTACCATATACTCAAGAGCCTTTGATTTGCCAATAATTCGTGACAACCGAGCTGTTCCTCCAGTACCTGCTAAAACACCTAAGTTGATTTCTGGAAGGCCACACTTTCCACTATCTTTGCGTGCGATTCTGATGTCACATGCCATAGCAATTTCAAGTCCACCGCCTACTGCATGTCCGTTAATAGCACAGATTACCAGTTTTGGAGTCTGTTCCAGACGACTTAGAGTTTCATTCGCATGTAGGCAGAAATTGTACTTGAATCCAGGTGTAACTGAGTTCAGCATTTGAATTGAAGCACCGGCCGAGAAGAACTTGTGTCCGTTTCCTGTGAACAAAATAACACTAACATCATCATCGAAACGAGCCTTAACGACTGCAGTGTCAATATCCCTCATCATTTCATGCGTGTATGTATTCGGTCCTACCTCATCACCTTCTAGTGGTGCTCCAGAAGAGTTAGAGGCGAGTTCGATAATCGCAATTCCATTTTCTGTGACACCGTAGTTCACTAATTTGTTCGGCATTGGCTCTAATGTAGGCCATGAAGTCATGCCGCTCCCACCGGAGACCGCCATATCAAACAAACGGCGGATGAATTTTACTACAATTCACTATATTTCTTCAAAATAATAATGCGAATAGTATTCTTATCTTTGAGGGTGCATCATCTCTAGAAGTCCTTCTTGCAGTCAAATCAAACAATAGATTCTGCAATATTTCTTTTCTTTCAACTCTTGAGACAAATCTATTCATCAAGAACCGAGATCTGAGGAATGTCTGTAACATAGCCGAATGAGACATTTCGTGCCCCATTTCTTTCCAAAGTTGTTTTTGGTATTCTACTGCAGCCTCTTCAGGAAAACCCTCACTTAGATAATCAGTAGAGAATTGTGATATGGCAATTTTTGCAGAATGAACCGCATTTCCAATACCTTCTCCCGAAAACGGATCAATCAAACTAGCAGAATCTCCAATGAGCATCCCTCCGGCCATTGCTGAGCGCCTTGGTTGAAATCCAGAAGGTGATTTTTTCCTTGGTGACCCCAAAGGAAGTTTGTATCCCTTCCCATTTCCTATTGGTGTTGCATTTGCAAATCTTGGAGCGAATTTGGGGCTCTCATTAATTACATAATCCATCATTTTTCTTAATTTCATTGAACGTGCATCAAGGTCTTTTTGGAGGCTACCGAGACCAACATTTACCACCCCATCTGATACAGGGAAAATCCAGAAATATCCTGGAGCGATGCCATCAATGAAGTGAACCTCTATCTGGTTTGAACAACCAGAGACTCCCGACCAATACTGTCTGTATGCGGCTGCATAATGGTTGGAGTTGGTTAGAGGTTCCTCAAAGGCGTCGCCAATCAGAGAGCGTGAAACCGGGCAGTTGTAACCTCCTGCTCCTATAGTTAATGGTGCGTTAAATTCGAGATGTTCTACTGAGCCATCGGTAGATTTCTTTTGACCTCGTATTCCCAAAATTTTACTTTTATCATCGGAGTAAATAATTTCTTTAACAGTGAATCCTTCAATAACAGTTCCACCGGTTTTTTCCACCATTTCCTTTGCCTTCTTGAATAGAGTGTAATCAAAAATCTCTCGTCTTTGGCACCAGCCTTCTGGATAGTATTCTTCACTATTCTCTGGTAGAATTATTGTAGCATCATTTCCATTTGGGCTGGACATCCTCAAGCCATTAAATGGAGCAACATCTTCAGTAAATCCTTCGGGGCTCATTTCGAATTCTCTTAGAAAAGAGAGGGTTTTCCATCCCAAAGCATCTCCACAAATTTTGTCTCTAGGAAATGTGGCTCTATCTACTAATAATACGCGGTGCCCATCACGGGCCGCGTAGCAGGAAGCAGCGCTACCTGCTGGACCCGAACCAACCACGATGACATCGTGATTCTGCCCTATCTTAATCGGATTATTGGACTGCACCAATACTTCGT
>DUIL01000028.1:3989-4247 GCA_013330385.1 Candidatus Thalassarchaeaceae archaeon | reverse complement strand
GATTGATGCTACACAGAAGTATGGCGCTGGTAGCGGTTCAGTTCGCGCAATTGCAGGTACAATGGACATACATCTTGAAGCTGAAGAAAAAGTTGCTGAATTCAAAGGTGTTGAAGCCTCTCTAATATATTCTGCCGGTTATACGGCCAATGTTGGATTGATTCCAACATTAGTTCAGGGAAAACAAGATGTAATCATTAGTGATGAGTTAAATCATGGTTCAATCATTGATGGAGTCAGACTAACAAAGGCTCAGCG
>DUIL01000028.1:0-3637 GCA_013330385.1 Candidatus Thalassarchaeaceae archaeon | reverse complement strand
ATGGGTGCCTTAGAATCTGTACTAAAGGAACATCATGATGCTGAGCGTAAATTGATAATTACTGACGGTGTGTTTTCTATGGATGGAGATATTGCACCCTTGGATGAAATCGCAGAACTCGCTGAAAATTATGGAGCGATGGTCTATGTCGATGATTGTCATGGCGAAGGTGTGCTTGGAGATACCGGAGCGGGCATTGTTGATCACTTCAAACTACAAGGAAAAGTAGATTTTGAAATAGGTTCATTTTCTAAGGCTCTAGGAGTTCAAGGTGGAATTGTAGCAGGTTCAAGAGATGTTCGTACTCATGCCTTGAATCATTCTCGCTCATGGCTATTATCCGGTAGTCAGCCCCCCGGTGTGGCTGCAGCGCAGAAAGCCGCAATTGAGGTATTGATGAGTGAACCTGAACATCATACTAGGCTCTGGGAAAACACCAACTTCTTCCGTGGAGAACTTCAGAATTTGGGTTTTGACACTGGTAAATCTGAAACACCAATTATTCCAGTAATGTGTGGCGAATCTACTATTGCTAAGGAAATGTCAGTAGAATTAGCAAAAGAAGGAGTGATGGCGGGCGCCATTGTCTTCCCCATGGTATCTAGGGACGCCGCTCGCATACGCACACAAATGTCAGCAGGGCTTACTCGAGATGATCTTGAGGAAGTCCTACGTATTTTTGAGAAAGTAGGCCCAAAATTAGGATTAATCTGACTATACTTCATCGACCACTTCATCGACTTGTTCATCAGATTCCGGCTCTTCGTCATTCTTTGGTTTAGGATCAATTGTTCTGGACATTCCTTCAAAGGGTTGCAACCCTCTGTCAATTCTATCTAGAATTCTCCAGCGTGGTGCATAGGATAGATGGATGTAGAGCGGACCTGGAAGAATTGCACAAATCCAACCCATTTGAGTAATAATTGGGTCGATATCATTTACCATAGAACAGGTTATTATTATCAACCCAATAAATGGAAATGGAAACAGATAACGACGTCTATTTTCGAGCCTAATTGGTGGTCTTTTCATTATGTTTGACACTAGTAGTGAGAACCCACCAAGGGTTGCTGAGATGGTGATAATGATAATCCCATTTATACCCCAATCATTAGCTATTTGATTGACATCAGTCGATTCAGTCCACCCTTCGTAGGCGAATGGTAGGATTAGAGTTAGAGATGCCAGAACTCCGTATAGAGCACCAACAAATACAGGATGGCAAACAGTTAGAGGTTTACTCAAGAATAAGCGACTGAGTGCACCACCTTCAAGCATGAAACGATGCTCTTCATCGAGTTCTTCAACGAACTCACGCCACTTAGCCATCGGCTCCGGGCGATGCGCCTATAATAAGACCGTTCCGGGTTGAAAAATAAGCCTATAGACCATTTTTCGCCATTTATTATTTGAATCACCTATCACAAATTGCAAATCCCAGCAAATCTGATTTACACAAATAATGAAAGTTTTTCATAACCTAAGTGGAACCCTTCACAAGCCTCCTTAGTCGATGAGATTATGATGGGTTCCCTATCAAGGTTGATTGATTGGAGTCGATGGGATGACTGAGGATGAATCATTGTTCACTATAACTGAGTCACATCTAGACACAGGAATGCGAGGAATTCCAGTTGGAACGTGCAGAACTTCATTCGTAGATCCATTGGAAGGAGTGCACTATGTGGGATATCCTGTAGAAGATCTTGCTAATCTTGAAGAAGAAGATGTAATTTATCTGTTGATGAATAAGAGACTTCCAACTGAAGAAGAGTCAGATGCCTTCCGAACAGAATTGACTCATCGTGCTATGGATATGCCAACAGGGGCATTACGAGTTCTAGAATCTCTTACCACAGGTAGTGGTCACCCTATGGATTGGCTCTCAATGGGGATAATGGCTCTCGGTGCTGCTGATACCACAGGTGATGCACGCACAGATTCTATGAATCTAATTGCTCGAATGCCTGAGTTAATGGCACGCATATTCTTACTTCGTGGAGGAAAGAAAGAGAACCTTCAACCAAGTCGACCTGAACTCGGTTTAGTAGAGAATTTCGTTCATATGTTGGGTATGACTGGGGATGAGGCAGAGAAGATGAATAGAGTTCTTCGCTTCTTCTTTATCCTCCACTTAGATCATGGTGGCGGGAATTTATCTACCTTCACAGGCAAGGCAGTTGCCAGTGGCCGAGCCACAGTCTATGCCTCAATCGCTTCAGCAATGAGTGCACTCTCGGGTCCATTACATGGACGAGCTAACCAAGCCTGTCTTGAATTCGTCCAGCGTATCGGCACCTCTGACCCGGATGAGGTGGAAGCTTTCGTACGTGCTGAATTAGCCGCAAAGCGTCCAATATTCGGATTCGGTCATGGTGTACTTCGTGCCGAGGATCCACGTGCTAGGCTTCTAATTGGACTCGGTGAAGAGGTTTGTCCTGATGATGAGAATTACAAGATAGTCAAGACTCTGAGAGAAGTAGTCCCTCCTATACTCATGGAGCATCCCAAAATCAAGAATCCATATCCAAATGTCGATTTAGGTAGTGGTTCACTTCTTTATGCAATAGGATTCCGCAAACCAGAGTATTTCACCACATTCTTCGGTTGGGCACGAGTTGCAGGTATTTGTGCCCAGATTATGGACGAGAGAAATGCAAGAGATGGTCGCGGTACACCAATTTATCGACCAAAATACATTGCAAAGAATCAACCACATAGAAGACTCGAGTAGTCATTTACTATGTGTTTTTCCAGACCCTCTATGGCCTATGATTCTAGGGCTCCCCCATGGGACTCCCTCTTCTGCTTGTTTAACCCAACTTTCTTCTGAACCAAACCAATGCATTCTATTCCCTTGTTCAGTAACAATGGCACTCCTACGTGATTCTTCTAATTCACCCCATCTCGGTAAAGTTTCGAAAGCCTCTTTGAAAAGATCTGAGCGTTCTAAATCACTGGCCGAATCAAGAATCTGCCGCCATTCGTCATCTAATGGTTGACTTGCTGGGCGCATCCAACGAATACTCCCATCTGGTTTAGTCAACACATCTGGATTCATGTGGTCAGTAACCAAAGATAATCCGGCATCTAACATCAAATCCTCAAGTTCTAGTGGTGCTGGCCAAACAAATGCCCCCATCCCTGCTCTTTTCTTATTCAATCGTCTAAGAGCTGCACCCTTGAGTCCCATTGGAATTCCAGGACTTAACCACCTAGTCCACCCATTCAAGAAGTCTAGAGCAAGTCCCATCGCTGGCATACCATTATTTCTAGAATGTCTGATTATTGAAGACACAGATGTTCGTGCGAAATTAGGTATCCCTACCGCTCTCTTTACTCTCCAGATACCCCAAGGTCTGAGGTGCGGCATGAGTCTCGTTATTGGAAATTTAAATTCAGTGGATTTGGCAATGGCTGCAATTTTAGGAGAAAAACTGTAGATTACTGTAGATCTAGTAGGTAATTCTAGTCCCTCTAATTTGTTTTCAATCATTTCCATCATATTTGCAAGTTGAATATCATGTTTTTTCTTTGAAACCGGATGGGGCATTTTGAATTCTATGCATGCAGTTTTACCACCTTCTTGCCATGAATCTGTGAACTTTTTACTCGTAAGTAATTCATCAAATGTGGG
>DUIL01000083.1 GCA_013330385.1 Candidatus Thalassarchaeaceae archaeon | reverse complement strand
AGTATTCCAACGTGCTCGCATGTCTACGAATGTCTCTGAACTTTCTGAAAGCGTCACAATATCACCATCTCTAGTGACTGGGGCCTCGGTAATCATGGCAGCAGCCAAGGCTTCAGCCTTGGTGTGTTGGACTCTAAGAACAAGAGTTACCGGCTCACTCTTCTTCGGAGTTTGCATCGATTTCACCCTCAGCTAGTTTACGCTCGTAATCGAGTGCAGCCTGCTGTGCGATGACTGTCATGTCGGTGGCTGTTGCCCCCTCCATTCCACGGCGGATGACTCGGTTGTTAGCATCGGTTGCACGTGTGAAAGGTTCCCACACACCTCCGGTGAAAGTGTGATTGCACTTACGGCATTCCCAGATTCCTGCTACTTTACGAGAAACCTTCTGATATTGACAGACTGGACAAGTGTATTGACGAGACTTCTTTTTCATAGCTGAACCAGCACGACGGCGTACACTAACACCATAGCGTGGGCCAAACTTTGCTGTTGCTCCAAGTTTCTGAGTTCTCTTTGCCATTTCACTCACCTTCTATTGCCTTATCTACGAGATCTCGAAGTTCTGCACACCTTGAGCGAGCCTCATTCATGATCTCAGCAAATTCGGCCGCTGTGAAGATTCCCTTTAGACCCTTCTGAAGTGAATGGACGTGGTCATCATCACCCAAGGTGATGTGGATGCGCTCGTCGCCACCAAGTTCTTCTCGCTTATCGGCATCATAAACAAAACGTCCACCGACTTTGTGATAAGAGCACATTATGGGGGTCTTGGATACCTCTAGAGGCATATCTTCACCAGCCTCAAAACGTTCTGCAGGAACTGTTGCACTCTTCAATGCAGCAATTGCAGCCAAGGCGAATGCATCGAATAAATTACCATCATCAGATACTGCGAAAAGATCCAGAATTACTTGCCATGCCTTTTCGCCTGGAATAATGCACAAATCTTCTGTATTAATACAGCCAGATTCACGGATTCCTCTATCGACAACACGGCCTAATTCGATTGATTGAGGGCTGGGTGGTCCAGGTTCCCATTGGCGCCCGGCTACTGGTCGAACTTCTGCACTACACATCAAACCGCCCTGATTAGGCCGGTCTGGGTAAGGGGTCATAATTTGGAATTTGACCCCGGCGAATACAATAGTATCACCCATTCTAACTCTCGCTGAGCCTTCAGCACGATGTAGACAATCAATTTCCAACTCGACATCACGACTTTCGAAGCGACCGCGTCCATCATGGCGCATGTCTTCAGCAGCTAATTCAGCCAAATGAGCACGCAATAACTTAGGAACAAGTGGAATTGCCATTATGCCTCACCTCGCTTTAGAGCCTCTACCATATGCTCATGAACAACCTTGGCTGCTTCCATATTGTAATCCCAGGCCTCTTGGAACTGGTCTGGAGATAAGTCTCCATCCATTTGTAAGAATACCAATTCTCCTGAATTAGGAAGAATACCCATTGGCAAATCTGCTTCGCCATAATTGTCCTCTTCTTTGTTAAGATCGCAAACCACAATATCGTGTACCTTACCACTGGCAACAGACACGACAAGATCGGTCATTGGGATTCCAGCATGAGCCAGAGCCACGGATGCAGCGGTAATACCAGCACATCTTGTTCCTGCCTCGGCACAGATAATCTCAATCTCTACTCGAATCTTACTTCGAGGATATAATTCGGTTAGAACAACGCTTTCTAGAGCTTCAGCGGTTACCTTGGATATCTCACGGCTACGTCGGTTAAATCCAGGTCGGATTCGGTCTGTAGTTGAGAAAGGTGCCATATTGTATCGTACATCTAGTACTGCTCTGTCTTGACGCTGAATCTTACGTGGATGAGCCTCCATAGGGCCATAAACTGCCGCAATAACGTCGTTTAGACCCCACTTCATACGAGCTGAACCATCTGCAACAGGAACGACACCGACTTCTATCGACATAGGTCGTACCTCGTCGATCTTCCTACCATCTAATCTGATTCCGTTCTCATCTATACATTGTACATCTCCGTATCCACCCATCAGGCAACACCTCCATATTCAGCAACTTTTGCCTTTTCAAGCAGATCGTTGAGTTTGTTTCTAGCCTCGATTATTCCACCGAGGTCTCCATCGAGCCAGACACGCCCATTATCACCAGCGATAATACGACATTCTGTATCTTCTTTCAATTGACGAAGATTATTACCACCTTTTCCAATTAATCGGCCAAGAAGATGAGGATCTATCGCCTCGACGCTTCCTGAACGGATTGCTCGCAGACCCATTCCCTTCATTGTGACGACGCTGGAATGGTTTTCTTCGACTTCCTGTACTCTACACAAAATCGCATCACCAATATCCAATACTTTGCGAATACCGCCGAATTCGGCCTTAGATGGGCCGAGACTCATAGGTAGTATGGCATTGAACGGGGCACCGATGTCAATGAACCAGATATTACTGGTACATCCTTCGATATATCCGATTACCAAATCGCTTGGCCGCGGAACGTAAGCTGTACGTCGCGGTTCAATCGAGACAGAACCGTCCCGATTATTCATTCGTCCTTGTTTCAAAGCCCGAAGTCGGCCATTCATGACAAGAACGCCATGGCCTGCTTCGAACTCCCCAGAATCGCCCAGATCGTCTCCGGGTGCGACAAGCAGGGGTGCTTGTCGGGGTCTGCGCGGTCCGCCCGCGCCGTTGTCTCCACTCATGTTATCGAGCCGCGCGACCGACCCCCCCTTCATAACCGTGATGCTTACACCTACGGTGTAATGGAAATCAGGGTTAACAACGAATTTAATCGAGTTCCTTGACATCAAGTCCGGAAGACCTCTTAGCTACTCTACTAATCAAATCTGATTTCATTCCACCAGGGCATTCAATAATGCAGGCCCAAGAGCCATTTTCAAGCCATTCTTCCTTCTGAATCATGTCTCTTAGCAATTTGTTGACCCCGCCATAATCCTTACCTGATACTCGGAAAGCAAGTCGTACTGTGATGAACTGAAGGGGAATTAGGGGGCGTATGGCTTGAACTGCATCTGCAACCTGCCTCTCAACTGAAAGGAACGGGTCAACACTGAATCTTGCCTCATCCAATGCATGTTCAATTCGAATAGGGGGGTGGGGACCGCGGGTTTTCGGATCTGTAGCTGTAGAAGAAATCGAATGAATGATTTGTTTACGCTTTTCAGAAACCATTTTCTTACGCTGAACTGTGGTGAGTTGGATTGAGCCATCGGTCAATATTTTTTCAACACAGGCTCGCAGTTCAGTTGTACCGAAAATATTGACCAATGCATCTCCAGTGGGTCTATCTCCTGCCTTCACATCCAACCATACTTCATCGGTAGCAAGCATTTCTTCGAAATCTACAGATTCAGGATTTTCTTTCCACTTAGTGACTAACTCGGGATCAACTAGAATCTCGTAGCGATTACCCCCCTTTTCGAGGCGGGCTATAACAGCATCATCTAGACTTACCATGCTATGCCAGTTGCAAAGCCGGATTTAGAGTAATGGGGGGTCGAGTCAAAAGATTCAATTCAATTTATCAAGATGTTTTACAGTATCTTCTCGAGACAATTTCTTGTACCCATCACCATTGACTACAGCGATTTCGACTGCTTCTCGATTAAGGTCTTCATCTATAGATTCCCTCAATGCTTCTAATCCTAATTTAATAGCTGCATTCTGAGTCATACCTTCTTTCCAATTGGACTCAAAGTGGTCAACAACTACAGATCTTCCACGTCCTATTGCTCCAGCATGATATGATTGGTAGGCTCCGGAAGGGTCAGTCTCGAAAAGATGGACTCCTTCTGCATCAACACCGGCAATAAGTAGAGCGACTCCAAACGGGCGAGCGCCACCATACTGAGTGAAAGATTGCATGTAATCACACATCTTCTTGACTAGGGTGGTAACAGGTACTGAGTCGCCATAAGTCATTCTGTTAACTTGACACTGTACTCGAGCGCGGTCAACAAGTTGACGAGCGTCGGCAACTAAGCCAGATGTTGTGAATCCAACGTGATCATCGATTTGATACATCTTCTCGATAGAATCGATAATTACCAACTTACTAGAGATTCTCTTATCAACAATCAAAACAACTCCATCACGGAACTTCAAACCGACTGTAGTAGTGCCTCTTTTGACAGATTCTCGAGCATACTCGACCTGATACAATCGTCCATCTGGCGAAAAGGTCGAAACCCCATGGTCATATCCACGTCCACTCGGCTGCATGATAACGAAGCCGAAGCCAAGCCGGCCTCTTATCAACCTTAGTTGACGAGAGTTGAGAGATGAAGTGTAATTGAGGTAAAAGAAAAATGTCGTAAGTAGAGGATTACTCGGCAAGGTATGCGCGTTGCAGTCCTATCTTCTGCTGGAAAGGACTCAACTTATGTCTCATGGTGGGCGAAAATGCAAGGATGGGATGTTGTCAGCCTAGTCACAGTACACATTACTGGTAATGATTCAATGATGTTCCAAATGCAAAATACGGCACTAGCAGGACTACAAGCACACTCCATGAGAGTAGATTGGTTACCTGTACTTTCGGATGGTTCAGAAGAAGATGAAGTTACTGATCTAGAAAATGCCCTCCTAGGCAAAAGTAACCCATTGAAAGCATTTGAACAAATCTGTAAAGACTACCCAGTAATTGAATTCCCCAAATCCATAGGGATTGTAGAGAAAATGGAAATCGACGCCCTTGTTGTGGGTGCTCTGCGTTCAGACTATCAAAAGACTCGGATGGAACGTATGTGCGAGAGGCTCGGAATCATCTCGTTTTGTCCCTTATGGCACAATTCGCCTCAAAATCACATGGAATCATTAGTTATGCATGGTTTTGATGTTCGAATAGTTAGCGTATCAACAGAGGGAATGGGGGAGGAATGGCTAGGCATTAGACTAACCAATGAAACTTTAGAAAAGTTACTGAAATTGTCCTTAGTGCATCGATTTAATGTCGATGGAGAAGGGGGGGAATTCGAAACTATTGTAGTCTCAGCCCCACATATGGAAAGTGCCATTGAAACGCATGGCGAATCCGTCTGGAATGGTACAAGAGGAGTGTGGAATCTCACTTCTGCCCGCTTGAAGACTATCCGCTAGCCTCAAGGGGGGTAGTCAAGTCGCCGGCACACGGGGAACGTAGTGACTGTATCACCGCTAGACTACCGTTATGGTCGACAAGAGGCAAAAGACATCTGGTCGAGAGAGGGTCGTCATGGCCGCCAATTAGATGTTGAAAGAGCCCTTATTTGGGCTCATTGTCAACTTGGTAAGGTCAGTGCTGAACATTATGATATCATTGCAGATATTGCTGACCCTGGAATAGTGACTGCCGACAGAGTCGAAGAAATAGAGGCTGAAACTAGACACGATATCATGGCACTAACCAAAGCCATGGCAGAAAAGGCTGGAGAAGCTGCTTGGTGCATTCATCTTGGAGCAACCAGCAATGATATTGTTGATACTGCTGTTGCTCTGCAAATTAGAGATAGTATTCGAATGCAGCGAAAAATGCTGAAGATTCTACTTACCACTCTTTGCGACCTAGCAGAAAGAGAACGGGATACTGTCATGCTAGGGAGGACGCATGGACAAGCTGCCGTCCCAATCACTTTTGGTCTAAAAATCGCAGTCTTTGTAGATGAATTCAGGAGACATGTTGAACGACTCGATGAACTTGAAAATCGTGCTATTACTGGTAAATTCCTAGGAGCTGTTGGAACCGGCGCTGCTCAAGGAGAAAATGCCAAAGAACTACAAAAATTGATCCTCAATCACCTTGGACTTTCAGTTCCTGTAGCCACCACGCAAGTCGTGGGCAGGGACCGATATATTGAGTGGGTGGGCTGGATGGCTAATGTGGCAACATCAATCGAAAAACTGCTTCAAGAAGTAAGAAATTTGCAACGCAGTGAAATCGCGGAAGTCGGCGAATGGTTCGATACGGAAAAACAAGTAGGCTCATCTACAATGGCTCACAAAAGAAACCCCATAACCGCTGAAAATGCATGTGGGCTTGCTAGAATCGTTAGATCAATGATTATCCCATCTTATGAAAACGCCCTACTATGGCATGAAAGAGATCTTGCTAACTCCTCAAGTGAACGCTTCACATTATCTCACTCAATGATTCTACTAGATGATATTCTAGCCAAGTGCGACCGAGTAATGGGCAAGTGCATTGTTGATGCTGAGCGCATGAAAGCCAATATTGAGTCACAGAATGGCCTTGTTATGGCTGAAAAAATGATGTTAGCACTTGTTGATTCAGGAATGCACCGAGATAATGCCCACGAAGTTCTACGTGGTGCGTCCATGATAGCAGTTGCAGAAGGACGACATCTAAGAGAAGTGTGTGGCGAAAAATCAGAAATTTCAGATGTATTCGACTCAGACACCTTGGATTTACTATTTGATCCGATGAGTCATCTAGGAGTAAGTGGAGAAATAGTAGACGAAGCGATAGGATTAACCCGAAGTATTCTTTGAATCCGTATTAATTCACTACAAACAGTAGTAATCCTCATCCACCTTGAACATACGCAGTGATTCATGCTTGACTTAGATTCAGGGCCTATCCACCTTTCTGTTGAAGCAGGAATCGGAGGGACTACTCTGGCTTTGAATTTGGCAGCGAGTGTATTACGAACTGAAGGACGAGTAGTATGGTTATGTAGAACAATGCCTAACGGAAAAAGAATGGCTCAAATTTTCTCGGATTTAGAAGCATCAGCACTCGAACGATTCTTTGCTATTGAATTTGGAGAAGAGTTATTGACAAAAGTAGATTCAGTCAAACCCATTCTTTCTCAATTAAATGAAAACGACCTAATCATTGTAGATGATTGGTGCCCCTCACACGGAAGAGTGCCGTCTTCAGACCTACAAGCATCAAAGATAATCATTAATTATGCAAGTAGAACACGCATTCTAATAATCTCAAAGGCCTATGAAAATCCTTCATCAAAGGGACTCCCTTGGCGAAGTAGAGGAGGAAATATCGAGGGAGTAAGGCAAGTTTGGTTACTAATGAATAATCGGATTAGGAGCACTAGAGTTTTGATTGAAGGAGAAAATAAAATTGAATTGGAACTAGATGAATTCGGATTTCATCCAATTTGATTAATCCCAATCTATCTGCTTACTTTCTAATAAATGATTCAGCTCAGTTATTGCTTGCTCGTCGGGATGCATTAATTCCTCAGGATTTTTTGCATCACCACTATACGTATCCTCACTTGAAATTGAAGTCATCATTCGCTTCTGCCTGAGTCGTAAAATAGCCCACACCATCGCTAAAGCTGTTAACGAAAGAAACCATTGAGCTATAGTCTCCCATTCAAGAGCCATGTATCGCCATAGAGGCTCCATTATTGATTCTTAGGAGGTGTTGGGAAACCTCGATGTAGAGGTTTTGCGAGATGACGGCGATTAGAAGGGGAAGGTTCAACCCATCCATTGAATTGAGTGTTTTTGTC
>DUIL01000036.1 GCA_013330385.1 Candidatus Thalassarchaeaceae archaeon | reverse complement strand
TAAAGATGCAATTTCGTGGTTGGAGGGGCAACCTGTTTGGTTTACAACTTGGGGCGAATGGAAAAATCATAATTCCTCTAGCAATAGTGCAAATTTTTCATCTAAATCAAATCAGGTTGATGTATGGATACCTGAAAATAACAACAGTTGGAAGGTTCCTGGAACTGTGAAAATCTTATTCGCCGGGCAAATAATTAGCGTCTTGAGTGTATGTTCCAATAATTTACAGCTCCCAGAGGATCCTTGCGACAACACAACTTATCCGAGATTAAGTATTGATTCACGGCATCTCGAAGTCGGCTGGCGTTCAATCGATGGTGGGTTGATCGTCACCATCAATCCTGGCGAAAGAGTCTCAATAGAGCTCTCCGCAATTCCCAATTCGACATCCATTCATCCAATGACTACTTTCAATGGCTTGCATCACTCAGTAACAATTGTTGGAATGCATACTACTAATTTGTTCCAATGGTCTTCAGATTTTATTGAATCACCCCTTCGCTTCACATGGCTCTTAGTCAGACCATCATCGGAGGAATTTGGTTTGATCATCCCTGTAATTGCAATTTCAACATTGATTGCAACCCCACTAGCAATTAGGTACCTGTTGAAGAGGGATGACAACTAGTAGTCGACAGGAACGCCGTTTAACGAGATTTCAACACCATAGCCTGTCATTGTATTTATTATTCTACATATTACATCAGAACTCAATATTTCTGGCGGGTGAACTCCCAGGGGAACCATCTCAGAATTATTCAACCATTCTTCGACGCAGCAAACAGTAACCAAACCTGTGCATCTAGCCATTGAATGCCATTTAGTGTCTCCTTCGTCATTAACAATCCAATTCATTTCAGCCCCATCCAATGATTTCGTTCTTACTTCCATCCATGTAAACTCGGGGATATTGCTGTCAAATTCCCATTCCTCCAATAGCCGCTCCAAATCAAGGGTCCCTCTCTCTTTTTCATCAATATACCTCTGAATATGCCCAGGCCATCTTACTGTATACTCGGATAACTGCTTTGCAGGAATTGATTCTAGCACACTCCTTAGCCCATCTGTAAGGAATGCTTCCATAGTACCCTTTCCAACTACTTCAATGAAATGTCGCTCAGATAGAGCGGGCAACACTTCTGTATTGTAGCTTCTAATAACTCTCGATGGCCTCGTGTATTCGGCAATAACGTCATTAGGTGAAAAAGGTGCCATATATTTCCAAACCCCCTCTTGATTTGACGGGTTTCCACCAACTCTGATTTCACCAATTTCCAAACCCCCGAATGATCTTGAAGCTTCAGAGAGAAGCATATTCGACAGTCCGGGTGCTATTCCAACATCCCATAAAACACTAGACTTATTTTCAATTGATTTTTTATTAAAGGCGTCAGGTGTTTTTCCACTGAAGCTTAAATCAACAATTCTTATTGGATATTCACATAGTTTTTCTGTAGCGTAACCACCAATATCACCCGGAAGTAAATTTATCACTATGTCGGCTTCTCTCAGATTTTCATATTTCGAGCAATGTTCCAACGCATCAATGTTGCTAATCCGGAGCTTCGTATGCCCCTCCAATAATTTACTTGGAGCGGGGTCGTAAACATTTACCCTGTGCCCAATCTCAATTAATTTCGTAGCAACAAATGATCCGACAAGCCCAGCCCCTAGACAATGTATGTTAGCCACTCGCCTTCGGAAAACGACCAAGTTATTCGGTCTAACGGTCTGAACAACATCTCTGAAATTTATCCGATGCCTTGATTGGCTGCATTGCCACGCCACATCATGGGCAGCAATGAGCGGATTGATCCATGGTCCTCCAATCAATCTACCGATTATGACAGGATCATTGAGAAATTTGGCCTTGATATCGTAGACCCGAGTTCACTCCCTAATCCTGGAATCCTACATAGGAGGGGGATAGTTTTTGCACATAGAGATCTTGATGTTGTCACTAGTTGTATGGCAAGCGGGTCCCCCTTCGGTGTTTTAACAGGATTGATGCCGAGCGGCAAGATGCATTTGGGCCATAGCATGGTCATCGATCAGGTAAAGTGGTTCCAAGAACAGGGTGGTGATGTAACTGTAACCGTCGCTGATCTAGAAGCCTTAGCAACACGGGGAACGTCATTACTCGATGGAAGAGAAAAAGCAATTAATGAATATGTACTAAATTATGCTGCATTAGGACTAGAACCCTCTAAAACCAGGATCTATTTTCAAAGTAGAAGACCTTCAGTACAGAGTTTAGGTTTTATTCTGGGGCGTAAGACAAACATATCGGAGTTTGAAGCAATTTACGGATTCTCCGGAGATACAAACCTTGCTCATGTTCAAGCACCATTGATTCAAGCAGGCGATATAATTCATCCACAATTGGATGATTTCGGCGGACTCCGTCCCATTGTTGTACCTGTTGGTATTGATCAGGACCCCCACATAAGATTAACAAGAAGCTTAGCACAGAAAACGAATTGGTTCAATGTGAAGCCTAGGAAATCTGGTGGATTGACTGTTTCTTTATCGGTCCAGGATGAAAACTCCTTACAATTGGGAATTTCCAAAGATGGGAAAATTGATTCTCCGGTCCGGAAAAAATTATTCGATACTATTGGGAAAATTTTGACAGATCTCGGATTCTCGGATATTATTCCAAATCAGAAATATGGTACTTTAGAGGTCCTAGGTGCTTCTTTGTCGGACAAATCCCTAATTCGAATGTCTTTGTTGCGTTATGAAAGAGAACTTGGAGGTTTAGGATTAGCACCGCCCTGTTCAACATATCACAGATTCGCTGTCGGCATGACAGGAGGAAAGATGTCTTCATCGAAGCCTGAGACTACAATTTTCATGGATGATTCCTCAGATCAGGTTGCAAAGAAGATTCGGAAAGCTGTAAGTGGTGGTCAACCTACCGTGGAAGAACATCGCAGGCATGGCGGCGATTGTTCTAGAGATGTCGCCTTTCAATACCTGCAATTCTTTTTCGAAGAAGATGATAACTCACTCTCTGAAATCCGGTCAAATTATGAGAGTGGCTCAATGTTGGCCGGTGAAATAAAACAAATATGCATAGATAGTGCCACAGAATGGTTAGCTAATCTGAAGGAGAAGAGGGATCAGTGGGTAGGGAATTTAGATGAATTTATTGCTTCAGATTCTAGGTAATTATTCTAATACGGGTATTTCAAACCCTGTTTGCAACGAGCGCCCTTCGTCCTCTGTCAG
>DUIL01000191.1 GCA_013330385.1 Candidatus Thalassarchaeaceae archaeon | reverse complement strand
ACAGAGAATCCAGAACTCTTCGCACCAAATGCACGTGAATCAAGACAAGAAGATGAACTTGACGAAATCGAGCATGAGATTGCGATGATTGAAGCGCAGAAGAAACTAGACGCTTTGAAGCGCGGCTCTAATTGAGGCGACTCTTTGGCATACTCATGTCTGCAATCAAAGATTGGAGTGGGGCTCCAAAATTTGAGGGAGCAACATGCAACGAATTGCACGTAGAAACTGAGTCGGGAGTTCATCTACGAGTATTACAATGGAAGCCCGATAATGAAAAGTCACAATCGGCCAGAAATTTAGTGATGATTCCAGGATGGAACTCTATTCCCGAAGGTTGGTTTCCAATTCTTTCGGAATGGGTGAAACATAGACCCTTAATCTACATTGAAACTAGGGAAAAGAGAAGTTGTAGGATTGAGGGAGAAATATCGAAAAAGACATTCCAAATTCCAAGAATGGCAGCGGATATCCCACTTGTATTGAAGAAATTGGGTGTTAATGCAGAAGAATGTGACGTGATGGGTTCTTCCCTTGGTGCAACTCTAATGATCGAATGTCTTCAATCTGGAGAATTAGAATTGAATAGTCTAGTTGTTCTTTCACCAAATTTAGCATTCAAACCACCCATCTGGGCTAGACCATTAATTCCGGCTCCAACTATATTTTACTCGGGTCTTGTCAAATTCATCATCTGGTATCTTGATAAAAGGCTGAAAGAAGAAGGTCAAAGAATTAGATATAGACGTACATTATTGGCTGCGGACACCAAACGACTACGCCTCTGTTCACTAGTATTCAGACGTTACAAAATGGCTCTAGATTTTGCTAATGTCACAACGCCTGTGGGGGTTTTAAGAGCCTCTTCTGACACATTGCATGACCACGATGATGCAGGCATCTTGAGTAAGAAAATACCTAATTGCAGCCTTATTGAAATTGAAAGCAACCAATTTGCTCATGAGGCTGCCGCAATCCCTCTAATAGAAAACTTTCAAAGATCCGTAGGATGAGAATTACTAGGCCGACGGTGAGAATGGGTCATCTGAGCCCCAAGAATCGACAGGGCCATCATCAAACCTACCAAGTCTGTCATAGAGATTCTCGATAATTGCATATGGCCAATCTGGATTCTCTGAGCCATACCTCTTATCCATCCTTTTTCCTTCGCCACCATGAAAATGGATTGGGACCTTTAGTCTGCGTAACATTCCATCGCCAAAACCACCCATAGCAAACAAGTGTTCTGAGCCATCTTTAGCAAAGACGCGGTCTGGAATTGAGTCCTCATCTACTGGATTCTTCTCACAAGCCTCAACAATTGTATCAACTAATGCATCAAATGCAGCATCTAGACCTCCTTCGTGTGTTATTGCATCAATAGAAGCCATCACTCCTAGAGGATCTAACTCACCAGTCAATATTTGCAACCACGTGTGATGTGAAAGGCACTGGAAAATCCAAGGATCAGCAGCTACATGTCGCCAAAGCGCATATGGGCCTCGATTCCTATCTCCTGGTTCAGGAAGTAAATCATACTCAATGAAAGCATCTCTTAGTCCTCCAAGACGAGTTGGATCCATGGCAATATGTGCATTAGCAAGAGTTTCTTCGGTCAGTAGCCACCATTCAGGACTTTCACGACGAGTAGATATTGAATCATGAAATTCATCGTAATCACCGAAGAAAGACGGGATTTGACCATCTTGAGAATGACATCTCAACAAATGTGCTGTAACTCCTGAATCAACTCGATGATGGAAATACTCATGGTCAAATCCGAAAATAAATGCTAAATCTAAAGCCAGCATTTCAACATCATCCATGCCATTAGCATTCATTTTGTTGGCAATCATGGCTGCCTGCTCAGCGAGCATATCTGCATTACAATGAATTCCCCAATTTGGATTAACATTCAATTCATTTGTTTGTCTTTCGAACATTGGACGATACCAAAAGCACCGCAGACCAATATCGGCTTCACCCATAGTCTCTGGATTATGCACGAATGGGGGTGCATCATCCATTCGTAAGCCCCCCATGTCTGTCATGTTCATCGGGCATCTGCCGTCACCTATCAAGCGATTGTCTGATGAAGGGCACGCTTGCCCTCCTATACGAGAGACATGCGAGCCCAGTCCTCCTCCTTCGATGTCGCACGCATCGTAGACGAATTGCGAGGGATGATTGGGGTACGTGCAAGAAAAGCCTACCAACCACATTACGAGCAGGTTGTTTTACGACTAAATCAGAAGGGAAAACCGTCTACAGATCTGGTTATTGTTCGTGGAAAAAGAATCTATCTATCTCAACGAGATAGACCAATGCCAACAAATCCTTCACCTTTTGCAATGAAACTCCGTAAACATCTTTCTAATTCTCGTCTGATTGAAGTTAATCAATTAGGATTTGATAGGGTAATATCTCTAACCTTTGAGCATGGAAGAGGGCGATTGAAATTAATCATCGAATTATTCCGTGATGGTAATGTTCTTCTTCTTGATGATAAGGATGTCATTATTCAACCACTAACTCATGCTAAATATGCTAGCAGGTCTCTGAAAAGTGGAGAAAATTATACTCCGCCGCCAGCTACTGTTGACCCTAGAAACTTGAACCAAGCAGAACTGGATGAACTTCTTGATTCTTCAGATCATAGCTTGATTCGAACTCTGGCGGCTAGAGTTAATCTTGGACGAATCTATGGAAATGCAATCGCGACTTCTGCTGGAATTGAGTTAGATGAACCTGCAAACAGTCTGGATGAAGAACAGCGTAAGGATTTGGGGGGTTCAATGAAAAAACTCCTCGCTGAATTAGCAAATGGAGATTGTTCTTATCTCTGGTTTACTGACATAAAATCTCTAGATGCCTGGAAAGAAGCTGCAGACAACCCAATGGCTCGCGACTCAGCAAGTGTTGAAATTGAGGAGTTTTCTCCAATTGCACTGCCTTTCATGAATACTGAACTAATGGTTGAGATTGATAGCCTTTCAGGAGCATATGATGCAATATTTGGGACTCATGATGCTATTGCTTACATCAGACGTGAAGAAGAAAAATTAGCCGCGGCTGGTGAAGATGAAGAAGAACAGCGGGCCAAACTCAACCGAAGAGCAGAACAACAGAAATCTGCTATCACACGCTTTGAATCACAAGCGGTTCTGACTCAGGAGCTGGCCAAGTCCATTCAGGACAATTGGACACATGTAGATAATCTCCTAAGTCAGGTTAATTCGTTTATTGAAGCAGATAGTTGGCAGGCTCTAGAATCCAAAACCGGTGAAATTGTCTGGATTGACCGTGTTGAGCCTGCAAAAAGAACCATTCTAGCACGATTACCTGATGAAGACAATGAACCCGGTGCTAGTGTTACTTTACACATTGAAAAATCAGTTCACCAAAACGCGCAGCAGTACTTCGAGCAGGCTCGCACGCTCAAAGATAAAGCGAAAGGGGCACGCACCGCTTTGGAGCGAACTGAAAATGCTGCAGCAAAAGAAGAAGCTCGTAGAAAGAAGGATGCTGCTGCTGGAAAAGTTAGGATTGCAAAGAGAAGCAAGAGATTCTGGTTTGAGAAGCATCGGTGGGGAATTCTTAGTGATGGCAGGCTAGTCGTAGGTGGAAGAGATGCGAAAGGAAATGATACCATTGTGCGCAAATATCTGAAATCTAC
>DUIL01000004.1 GCA_013330385.1 Candidatus Thalassarchaeaceae archaeon | reverse complement strand
TTCTTTGCAGTAATCTATCGAGTGTAGAGGATTGTCGACCACTCTCATGTGAATGGCGTCACGAATCCAAAGATGGTTATCTACCACTTGACCGAAAACGTGCGCACAAGGTAGCCAAGACACGTAACCGTCCCCTTGATCATAACTTGTGATTTTGTGAACACACTCTAATTCATAATCGAAGTTATCGTGAGTCAGCACTACTCCCTTTGGATTTCCTGTAGTCCCTGAAGTATAGATTAGTGCTGCAACATCATCAGGCTTAATGCTGGATAGACGAGTCATTACATCTGAACCAGATGTATTTGTTCCCTTAGAGATAAAATCTGACCATGACATAGCGGATGGATGGTCGATTACATCTACTCCATCCATTGAAATTACAACTTCTACCTTATCGAGGGATCCCATAGTGGATTCCAATCTCTTATGGCACATTTTCCCAGGGTCTCCTCCATCCATTGGATTTCCACCTACGAAAACAAACTTTGAGTCTGAATTTCCAACAACCCATTCGACTTCTTCAGGTGAGCAGGTATGGTAGACTCCAACAGCAGCACCATTGCACATGTTGGCCGCAGCATAGGCAGCGTACCATTCCATTCGGTTGTATGAGTAGATGCTTAATTTGTCTCCGGATTCGAATCCCATTGCAAGAAGTGACTTGGCAACACTCATTGAAGTATTGCAAAATTCTGCCCAATTCATGTTTATCCAGTTCCCGGAATCGTCCTTCCAAGAGATGGCATTTTCGTTAGGGTATTGTTCTGCATTTGAAATCAGGTACTCGGGCGTAGACTTTGCCGACATGAACAAGGACAGAACCTCTGTCGCCTTAACTGTTTACTCGCTAAAGAAAGCCTATTTTTCAGATTCTTAGGGTAGCACTTGTCTAATGTTGGCACGCCAGTCAGCACCGCCATTCCGATTAGCTAGAGGGGATGCTGGTGAAGGATGCCAACAGCCATCAATCGTCACTTCACTATCTTTGAGGGCTATTATTGCTCTCTTCTCGGCAAATTTCCCAACACCGATTACTCTATCAATTTCTAGGATTTCAACTACTTCTCTAAGATAATCATCACAGCGCTCTAGTAGTTCCTTTGCCGTAGATCCAGACAATTTGTCCGGTGTCAAGTTAGTTGCTCTCTCCCCTGCGAAAAGCATCAATGGGCAATGATTGACAAGAAACACTCTGCTAAAGATACTGCTTGCATCTCCGTAATGCTCAGCAAGCATACCCCAAAGCCGGGTTCCACTAACTTCTTCCTTCGGCCAGTTAAGACCTGTGACTGGACGTTTTGGGTGTGGTGTTCTTGGTTGTTGAACTGGTAGATTTCTGATGCCGAGAAGGTCTCGAATTACGGAGGTGGCAGCAAATGGAATTCCCATTTGCCCCATTCCATGAGGTCCGGGGTTCATTCCAAGAAGTAGTGTTTTTGCACCACCTTCTGAGGACATTTCAAGGTAAGCTCGATGTGGCTCCCATGCATATGCTAGAGGGTTGTATATACAATCAACAGAACCTTCAGCAACTAATTCATCAGCAAAGGTTTCCATATCATCTCGTAGTCTAGCCGCAGCCTCAATCATTTTCTTGACGGCCATAATTCCACCTACTGTTTTACATCGCCGACTGTCGCACCCGAGATGCGTTGTAGCTCATCGGGTTTGATTGGAAAAACAGTATCTGCTGAACCACCAGCACCCCAAACAATTTCGTATTGAAAGAGGTCTTCATCCATCAGAACAGTGCATGGTTTTAGATGTCCAAAAGGTGGCACTCCACCTGGCGAATAACCTGTGTTTTCAAGAATATATTCGGGATTAGTCATGCTAGGCTTGTAGCCGAGCAATCGCTTGATTTTACGCTTACGTTCAACGCGATTAGCACCACTAGTGATGACAACAACTGCTCCATCATTTCCCTCGAAGACAATGGATTTGGCAATATGAGCCACATCGCAACCCAACTGATTGGCAGCATCCTCACTAGTTTTTGTTCCTTCAGCATAGCGTCTCGCTTCAGGTTTGAAGTCTATTTCCGCGCACTGTTCAAGCCAAACCTCATGCCCACCCATGTGCTTCGAAACTAGCATTCGGACTTGATGATTATGCGCGTCGTATTCAAAACATATGGGGGTTCGCCACGGTTGTGAATAGCATGCTTACACCACGCGCGGTTTACCGTTCAGTCATTGCTATGACCTTAGCCACAGGGTTGACTCTGTTGTCAGTCTACACAATTTGGTTGAATGATGGTTGCGATTCGTGGATGCCATTCATCTCGGATACGGATGTCTATCCAGGTACTGATTTGGTTTTCACTATAGGTTTCGCGATCTCTGGAATACTGATTATGATTGGAAGCTGGCAGGTTGGAAATTTCCGTCATAATTGGATGACAGAGTCTGGCATTGAGCAGAAGTGGATTTTCATTAACCGCTTTGGTATGTACAGCGCTATAATCGCCGGTTTTGGCTTGTTAATGATTGCAGATACTCCTTGGGATGAACACATCTATTTGCATATGCTGTATGCCTTCCTAATCTTTGTTGGTGGAATTATATTCATAATTTGCTTAACACTTACAACTGAACCTATGGCTCAAATTGAACCGGAACTGGAGCAACTAAAGAAACCGCGATTAGTGTATTCAATAATTGCAGTCGCTAGTGCTTCTTTGATGAAATTAAATTATTCAAGAATGGTTGGCACACCTCCCAATTTCTCTCATCTTAATCCTTATTTTTCTAACGTAAAACAATGTACTCATTTGGGATATGATGCGATGGCAGAAGCGGCCATTTTTGAATGGCTAATGGTTCTCTTTATTGGTGCTGGAGCCTTTACTATGATTAGAGAGATCAAGATTATTGAGAGCCTTGAAAACAATGCCGAAGAAGAATGAAAATTCTGTTTAGAGGTAAAATTCCTCTCCGCAGATTTGATGATGTTAGGCTTTCGCGTTGGTTCTATGGAGTTAGACATAGGGCCCTATGAATGGTCTATGTTCGCTCTATTAGCAATGACAATTCCAATCCAGCGCTTCCTCAGCCGAGATGAGCCAGAGATGCGAGTTCCTCTCCGCAATCTTTTGACCGAAATTCGTGAGAAGGGCTACTGGTGGCACATCGGATTATATGCTGCTATGTTTATCTTCAAGGCTTGGATTGACCATCATAATGAGTCAATGAAGGCCCGTGTCGGTGGTTTTACTCATTGGATATATGATCTAGAAGGAGACTGGGTTTTATGGGTTCAGGACACTTTTTCTAATGATTTACTGACCGAATTAATTTGTGCTCATTATCTATTCATGTATCTATTCATGATTTGGTTTTCTCCAATGTATTACATTCTGACCAAAGATGAAATAATGGCAGACAAAGCTGCTCTCAACTATTTCGTAATTTACCTTCTCGCAGTCCCTCTCTATCTGTTCTTTAATGTCGAAGTGTCTAGTAGTTATATCCCTGGAATGGATGCATTGCTCTATCAT
>DUIL01000095.1 GCA_013330385.1 Candidatus Thalassarchaeaceae archaeon | reverse complement strand
GTCCACTTGAGTCGGCGCGGATTGCGCTTAAGCTTCAGCATATTCTTGCGTGCCTTGCTGTCCTTAAACCAAAAGACAGTTCCATCACGCTTGATGAACATCATACCAGTGCCCGGCTCGATTTCTTCGTGGGTGAAGTTGCATACTCTTCGCTCTGGCATCTCAAACACCTCATCGAGCACTGAGTCGACGCGCCTCACGGCCCGTGTCCTTCAGCATTAGTACGTCTCCAACCCTTACAGGGCCTACTACATTTCGAGTAATGATGCGACCTATGTCGCGTGGGTTTGGTGCGTCATTGACACGAACCTTGACTTGAGTAGCCTCACCAGTCATACCAGTTCGGCCGACAATCTCTACAACCTCTGCGGGCCATGCATCGACTTCTGCCATTTTGCTTCCTCCGTAATTATTGATTCAGCTTATTCAAGCAGACAAGGTTTCGTAGTGGCCCTTGATCTCATTGAATCTATCTGCTCCATCCTTTGTTACGTCCATTACTGCGATTGCAGCCGTGCGAGTTCCTACAGGCATTCCTGCAGCCTCAGCCAAGTAAGCTTGGTCTTCTACGTAGATGAAAGGTATTTCTTTTTCCTTGCAAATCATTGGGATGTGAGCTAGAAGTTCTCCAGGGTTGACGTTCTCAGCCATAACGACCATCTGAGCAGTCCCTCGCTCAGCAGCCTTTGTGACTTCGTTTGCTCCCTTCTTTAGGGAACCTCGTCCATCCTTTCCTAGGGTCTTCACCATCTCGTAAACTTGCTCTTGAACGTCTTGTGGGGTTTCGTATGCTATGTGTACACTCATTGGATTCACTCCTCATGTTGGGTAGTCCGGCGCACGGCGTGGCCGATATAAACGCAGCGGATTACCTACGGTAGAGATTAGTCTCAATCACTCTAGTAGAATCTTCAGGCCACGAGCCAATGCTGGAGCCGAACTGACTACTGCTCGAGGGTTCGGCAGGGAGTCTGAACTGTGGACGCCATCAACGTGATTTGCGAGTCTGGAGATTGCCCCGGCGGTGAATAAACCATGTGTGCAAGCCGCATGTACGGCGGTAGCGCCCTGCCTAAGTAAAGCATCACTAGCCCGGCAAATTGTTCCTCCTGTGCTAATCATATCGTCGACGATGGCCACTACCTTCCCATTGACATCCAGATCCTTTGGCTGATGTTCAATGGTATGAGCATCAATTCTTGTCTTTTCCAGATAACTGAATTCACATCCCATCAGATTAGCCACCTCTGTGGCTCGGGCGATAGCTCCCTTATCTGGGCTAAGGATGAAGTCCGGCTCAACTTCATTGGCTAGTAGTTCAGCAATCTCTGGCATTGCGCTGACAAATTCTACAGGAACGGAGAGATCCTCTAGAATCGCTGGAGCATGTAGGTCGAGTATTGCAATGCCGTCACAGCAACGAGCAAGCATTTCTCCAATAACTCTCGCTGAAATAGCCTCGCCAGGCGAAAAGCGCTTGTCTTGCCGCGAATAACCATAGTATGGTATTGCAAGAAAAACACCATTTCCTACGTCAGGTAGGCTCTGTGGCTCTTGTCCTTTGTAGTTAGAGAGATTTCCACGTCGAACATCTCCAATCGCTTCTAGTAAGAGAATTGTCTCTAAAACTCCAGAATCAGGGTAGGTGTTTGAGACTAGAACGACTGGTTCTGCGCGAACAGCCTCAATGGAATCGCTTGGAACTCGAACATATCCTTCGCCATCTGGGAAGCGACGGCTTTCCAGTGCAACGAATTCCATCCCTAGAAGTGGAGCCAAGGCCTCACCTATCACCCGGCCTGAGGAGCCACTCACAACGGGCATATGTATGCGTGGCGAACAGTGAGTCCTTCATGACTTCTCCGATTGCAGGCCTAATCCTTCAATAGGGCATGGGTATCTTCAAAATGGGTACTCTTCTCGGTGGCTTTGCTCAAGGGCGTGTAGCTTAGTTTGGCTGGAGCACCCCGCTGATAACGGGGAGGCCACAGGTTCAAATCCTGTCATGCCCACCAATTATCCTCAATTCTAGCGTAAGTCTTGTCTTATTCATTCATCAATCAGTATGTGCTGACGAAAAGAACGAAATGAGAAGGCCGAGATGGGTTGCTATGCAGAAGCCCCAGGACCTATCGCAAGGAGGATTTGGACAAATTCATTATCCCTCTGCGAGCCCTTTCGAAATACATCATATTCTATGTAAGTTAGACGAGGCTGTAGAGCATCCTGTATTTGGCTCTCTATTGGTTCCAGAGAATCCTAGTGAAGAGCCAATGCCTTGTGTTATTGCAGTTCATGGTAGTTTGAATTGGGGTGGCCATCACCATGAACACATTGCAAATTGGTTAGAATCCGGTTTCTGTGTGTTCCGAGTCCATTCATTTGATGCGAGGAAAGTTTACTCTGTTGTTGAGGATCAGATGCAAGTGACGTACGCAATGATGCTCGCTGACTGTTACCAAGCCCTCAGGATGCTTTCTGGCCACCCATCCATCGATTCCGATAGGATTGCCTTAGCAGGATGGAGTTTAGGTGGGTCTGTTGCATTATACGGTGCTTGGGAGCCAATTGCTGAGGAACTCGCTCCCGAAGGTGAGAGATTTGCTGCGTTCTTGGCATTCTATCCCGCTGCCCACCTTCGTCCAGAAGTGCAAAGATGGTCGAAAAATCCAATTCTTGTTCTTCACGGAAGTGAGGATGACTGGGTTCCTGTGAAACTAGTCAAGGACCTAATCGAATATAGTTCTCCACATGGAGCTAACATTAATCTACACATTTACGAGGGGGCCCACCATTCTTTCGATTCGGTCGAACCCTTGGGATTTTTGCCCAACGCCATAAGTTTAGATGACCACAGAACCGTGACTATTGGAAAAGATGGAAATATGTGGGGTGAGATGCAACCAGGCGTGATAATGCCACTCAATGAACCAGCAGATCGCCTAGCCGTTTTCCAAGCAATAGGTAACTTAGGTGTGAATAAAGGCGTAGACTGGTCAGCAAGAAAACACTCTTTCGATTATGCTAAGGATTTTCTTAGAGAATCACTTAGTTAATTCACTCTTCATTATCGTTGCCGTTTAGAGCAATGTAACTTGGAAGAGTTACTAAGCGAGTTGCAGTACACCGAAGAATTAGTTCATCAAGGAAGGCTGTAGTTCGGGCCAATTGCTTGACTGGAATGATAATCTGCTCAGGAAGTTGGTACTTTCTACGCAAAATTGTGTGAGTATTAATGACAATTCCTCGGTATGTCCTTTTGACTTTCACAAATCCAATGACATTACCCAAATCAATTCCATCATTATCCATTACAGCACGATCGAGTAATTCATCAGGTGCCCAGAGTTGTTCATCAATGCGAATAGTGTTGCGCCACCTACGTTGAAGCTCGCGCATGGATTTGGAGAGTTTGACACCCCCATCCGGTCTGATGCTATGTACGAGTTCCTTCGATAAAGGAGCAGCATCAGCAGGTTTCCTCATGTATTCTCCTGCTACATTGTCCACTACTTCAAGACGCATGGATTTGACGAATTCGTCTCTTGGATGTGATCTCTCGCCAGTTATAATTCCAACAAGTGTATCTCCAACATACACCTCTCTCTGTAGCAGTTCCTGAATACGGTATTCTTCGCTCATTATTGTCCCTCAGTGGGTTGGGCTTGTGCATCCCCCGTGCTGTTCCCTAGGCCTCCTTCCACCGATTAGCACTTAATCTATCGGTTAATTAAGACTGATAATCCAATTGGAAAATTACACCAGAAATGAAATTTTCAATTGGAAAACTAAAGTCACTTTGATTATTAGGGTGATTATCAGAACTTCTATTCTGACAGGAACCGGATGCAGATAAGATTCCGAATCACGGTATCCAGATGACGGAGAACGTTGATGTGCATTCCCTCATTCGCGTTGTGATGACAGCGTGTTTGGACCTCCTCAAAGATATCCGCTCCCACTCTGGAACTCCACGAACAGTAGGCCTTCCAGATGCTGTAATTTCCGCTTTCAGCATCTCAGATTCAAGTCTAGTTAGAGCAATAGAAGAAGCTCATCTAGCACACCTTGCACTGCGAGATGAAGTAGGTTCAGCCACTTTGATGTTGAATGAAGCAGAACTAGTAGACGCACTTCAGGCGGATTTTGTCAATTTTTACAAGCCTGAGACAGTAAATCCGTACATACCAATCTCCGCACGTGGTCCTTGGATTGTAACTGTCCACGGAAGCGTATTACACGATAATGGCGGATATGGTATGCTTGGAGCAGGTCATGGACCAGATCAAATCATAGAAGCCATGTCTAAGAATTGGGTCATGGCTAATGTCATGACTCCTTCATTTAGTCAAAAACGCCTCGCCGACGCTCTTCGCGTAGAAGTTGGTCACACTCGAGGGAGTTGCCCCTTCCATCGATTTGTTTGTCTCAATAGTGGTTCTGAGTCTGTGACCATTGGAATGAGAATCGCTGATGTGAATGCCAATCAGATGACTGAATCTGGAGGGCGTCATGAAGGTAAACCAATCAAGTTGGTTGCTTTGAAGCAGGCTTTCCATGGCCGTACACAGCGCCCTGCCTCAATCTCCGATTCATGCCGAGATGGATACGAAAAGAATCTAGCAACCTTCCGTGATCGTTCAAATGTCCTTATTGTTGAATCAAATAATATAGCGGATTTGCAGTCAACATTTGCTCGTGCTGAATCAGAGGGCTTCTTCATCGAACTCATGGCAATGGAGCCAGTACAAGGTGAAGGAAGCCCTGGACAGTGTATTACTAGGGAATTCTATGATGAGGCGCGTCGGCTAACAAAAGAACATGGCTCGTTGTTACTTGTCGACTCAATTCAAGCAGGTCTACGAGGTCAAGGTTGTCTTTCAGTTGTCGATTATCCGGGTTTCCAAGATGCTGAAGTGCCAGATTTAGAGACCTGGTCCAAGGCATTGAATGCAGGGCAATACCCACTTTCAGTCATTGGGCTTTCTGAACGAGCGGCTGGCCTTTACGTGGTCGGAGTCTATGGTAACACAATGACAACTAATCCTAGAGCTCTAGAAACTGCAGTCTCAGTTCTCAAAAGAATAACTCCTGAGATGCGCAATAACATTCGTGATTCAGGAGCAGAATTAGTTTCTAAATTGACTCAATTACAGTCTGAATACCCCGAATGTATCACCTTAGTCCAGGGAACCGGTCTACTTTTGTGTGCTGAATTGGATCCAGAACGGTTCCCGGTCGTCGGATACGGAGGTGTTGAAGAGTGGTGTCGTGAACAAGGCCTAGGTGTCATACACGGTGGGAAGAATGCTCTCAGATTCACTCCACATTTCGGTTTGACAAGTGCCGAAATAGATCTAATAGTCTCTATTGTCAAAGATTGCTTAGATTACTTCATTGCACAAGAGCAAGAAGTTTCAGTTGGTGCCTCAGCATAACCAATAATTGAATCGGCCCAACAGTCAGAACAATGTGGGAGCCCCTTCACCGAAGGAGTGATGTCGAAGGCAGTCTTCCTTCTTGGAACTGCAGATGCGGTATTTCACGCGATTACAAATCGTTTGATTCGAGCTGGCGCTACGATAGTCACAGTAGCAGAAGCAGCAGATGTTGTGATGTCTATCGGTGAGTTGGTAACTTCGGCAGATATCTCAGTAATTCCTGCCGAATCTGATACCGATGAACCTGCTGAAGTTACAGAAGATGGACCCAATACAATTGTCCGGGTTCATGATTTGCTGGTTCCAGAGGGAGTAATTGGTTGGGGCGGAGAAGTTCTCTATGAATGGGTGGATTGGGTCAAAGAAGGTGCTGAAGGTGTTGCACCCCCAGACATAGAAGCCCGCCATTGGGTCCATATCCGTGATGCAGCAGATGCTGTCACCCTCTTGGCTCTAGCAGATGCTGATGTTATTTCTCAAGGTGTGATTGATTTGGCAGGTCGAAGAGCTTGGTCGGCTGAAGCAGTTCTTCACGAAATGGGAATGCTATGGAACCGATACACAGATGCACTCGGCCTGACGCATACGATTGAATCTCTCTCAAGGATTACTAGTCCTGCATCCTATCAATTCACAGGCATTATCGAACGCCCAGATCTATCTCCTCTTCACGATACTCTGAAAGCTATAGGAATCGAAGAAGGATGGCATCCGCTGACTGCCATGCGTGTTGGTCTAATGGAACTATTTGCCCATTCTGAAATTGAGTGAAATACGCTCAATTTCGGTCATCTTGGACCTTCTTTCGAACGTCCTGTGCTGATGCCTTGATTCCCTGCATAGCCTTGCGAACTCGAGTTCCAGCTGCGTTAACACCCTTGTCGTGCTTAGCAGCGTCCTTCATTGCATCTTCTAGTGTGTCTATCATCCCTTGTAACATAGCCTCTACGGACATAAGCCGTCTCCGTGCAACGACGCCTCTTAAGCAATACCCCGACATATGTGTCCTCAAGGCAACGAATTGCCGTTTTCTCAATCGCGGAATAAGTCCGCGCCAAGAATCGGTAGAATTACTGAAGCATCACCTTCTACTACTACTTGGGGGGCTTCTGGACGAATTTTACCCCAAGAAATCGCTTCCTTGAGTCTCGCCCCTGAAAGTGAACCATCATATTCAGGTGCGGTAGTTATCCCAACAGCGGAGTCAAGACCATCTCGATATTGATTCCACCAAATCACATGATGTTTCGAAATGCCTCCTCCAACCATCAATGCATGTGACTCCTCCGCCGTCCAAGTTAGGTCTGAGAGAATTTGTTCATCAGCAAGGAAGTCAACCATGAAGTTAGGATTCTTTTGGCGGTGCATGAATAGTTGAGCACCTATTGATCCATCAGATAGTCCAGGGATTACCATAGGAATACGATGTTTTGCTACCCAATATAGTAGAGATGTTTCATCCTCAATGCGATCTCCCATGGCCCAACAAAGTTCTACTGAACCAAAGCCAAGCCAGGGGTTGTCAGGCCGTTCAACAGTCCTCTCTTCTTCGATTTCAACTAACCATGGCAAAACTACTCGTTCAAGGATCTCCCCGTAGCACTCATTTGGGACAATTACATTTCCAAGTCTGTTCAAACCTTCTTCACCTAGTGCTATATCATCTAGATTGAAATCACCGTGGAAGTAATCTTGGTAAGTCCGTGCAATATCATGGTCTAGGGTTCCACAAGTAGTTATGATGACATTGAAGGCCTTACTTTTGACTGCCTCAAGAAAGAACCCCCTAGTTCCTGTTGCACAAAGACAGGCAGGGAATGACAACCAATTCAACACATCTTCATCATTACATTTGCTAATGCTATTTCGCAAAACATCGCGCGCGTGCGCGAGTTTAGTTGCTGTAAATCCACCAGCCTTCGCCATTTGGTCGATGAGAGAACGAACATCACTGGCTTTTGAGAAGTCATAATCCTCAACGGGAGCGGTGAAGTCGTCGCGCGAGTATGTTGTCACAAGTTGGTCGGCTCGCTCTTTCGTATTCAATCCGCCGAAGTCTAAGGATAACTCATTCAGCGATGTCGAGTTGGTATATTCTATCGCGCAAAGCCGCAGCACGTTCGAAATCAAGCCGCGCCGCTGCTTGCTTCATTTCCTTCTCTAATCGAGAAATTAGTTTCGCTCTTTCACTATCATCTCCAAGGCTTTCTTCATCTGCTCCATCTACAGCCTCAAATGCTGCTGCCACCCATTCTGGTTGACTGATATTATCTAGAACCGAATCTGTAGAATTCCATGAGCCAGCACCTAGTCCAAATTTTCGCACTATTCTTTCAATCCCCTTCTTACCCGGTTTCTTACCGACCAATCTTCGGCCCCCAGTCTTACCTTTACCAGCGGCACCCGCTAGCAGATCCTCGACATCTGAACCCATGACTGGTAGTGCCTTCTGGATTGTTTTTGGTTCAATTCCATGCTCTACATTGAAGGCTTCTTGCCTTATTCTACGAGCATTTGTTTGTTTGATTGAAGCTTCCATTGCTGAAGAAACTGAGTCCGCATAGAGAATCACTTGACCGTTGACATTTCGAGATGCTCGACCAATTGTTTGCAGTAAAGAGCGTTCGTTACGAAGGAATCCTTGGCGGTCGGCATCGAAAATCGCAACTAGAGAAACCTCTGGAATGTCGAGTCCTTCTCTAAGCAGATTTATTCCGACAATTACATCAATATGTCCAATTCTTAATGCCTTGATAATTTCAGTTCTCTCCAGTGTATCAATCTCTGAATGCAAGTAGTGAGCCTTGATTCCCATTCTTTCAAGATAGGCTGCAACTTCTTCTGCAAATTTGATGGTCATCACCGTGACTAATACTCTCTCTCCTTTCTTGATACGCTCATTGATTTCACCTAGAAGATCATCCATTTGCCCCTCGGTTCTTCGTACTACAATATTAGGATCTAGTAATCCAGTAGGTCGAATTTCCATTCTAACTACACCTTCTAAATCTTCTAGAATTTCTTCCATTGCGTAGAGGCCCTGTTTCTTGTCGTAATCAGCAGGCTT
>DUIL01000038.1:1643-6432 GCA_013330385.1 Candidatus Thalassarchaeaceae archaeon | reverse complement strand
TCAATATCTACATCGAGATTCTGGCTACGTGTAGATGCTTGATAATAATTCAATTCATGTACTGCAATGAAGCCAATACTCTCGGTAGTTTCACTCTTGATGTCATTACTGATTGCAGGGCAATACCATCTGTAACCTGTTTCATCCCCATTACTGTTGTATGTTGTGATGTTGTATGATTGACCACATCCACCGTAGCTTACTCCTGAATTACCACGTGCGACCACTTCCCAAGATGTGGTATTGGTGGTAGATGTGTCATCAGGAATATCTACATAATCACTTGTTCCAGAATATGTGGTTTCTTGTGAATAAGAGGTTTCCCACTCTTCTCCAACTGCAATAGGAAAATCATAATTCTCAAGCGATGGGCTGTACTCATTGGTGACTACCAGTTCAGCAACATGAATAGTGTATGTCCACCAAAATATCTGATAGTCAAAATCAATATCGATAGTAGCCTCTTGCTCTATTGAAGCAAGGTCGGAGGCTCTGATTATTTCAATAGTGTCAATTTCAATAATTAAGTCTCCAGTATACCCAGATAGGTCTACATTATTGGCTTGGTAATCTCCTTCTGATTCAACTTTGTAAACTAGGGTTGAAACATCTTCAACTTCCATGGTATAAATGTCCGTCACCCGTGAATCAAGAGTACCATCTAAAAATTCGACATTTGTCGAAACTCCACTCCCTGCGACGAAATCACGAACGTCTAGGTATCCATCGTAATTCCAACGATCACCAATTCTCCAATTAGGAACGTCAGCCAATTGTGAGGTTCGCTCCGAAGTCTCTCTCAATATCTCTTGATTTTCCTGCAATATCACAGGCTCATTAACATCAATCAAGGCCATTTGAGATGAAACAATCATCAAAATTGAAAGAATCAAACCCTTCATTCGCTGCGCAGACACAGGTGTCTGGACTCTTCCTTCCTTCATCAAACCCCCGCCTGCACTATGTGCAGACAGTGATTATCAATCAAAGTCGAAAAAATCATCAAAGTAGGTCGGCCAATTCATCTTGTATGAACTGAACTGCTTCCAAAATCTCAGACTTGTCACGGGCTCCAGTAATCACCATCTTTCCGGATCCGAAAATCAAACAGACAACTCGAGGGTAATCCAATCGATAAATCAATCCTGGGAACTGCTCTGGCTCGTACTCTACCTTATCGAATGGTAGGTGGAATGTTAGATTGTTAAGATTCAGGCGTCGTGGCATTGTAGCCAGCGGTTCACCTTCTCTGATTCCACGAATTCTTGGGTCCTCATCTTCGACTTCTTCGTCAGTAGCTGCTCTAATACCACCTTTTACATCGATGACCTTGGTGTGATTATCATCCATTCGTGCGGTTCCATCGTAATCTTCAGGGTAATGAAGAGCATAGGTAGCAACCATATTCTGAACTTCAATTTGCACATCTTCAAGTTCCCATGTTTCAATACCAGCGTTTCTCAAGTCTCCAATCATTCGCTCGATACCTGTGTGGATGTTATCCTTGTTCTTTCCACCAGTGCAAACAGCACGGCCGGAGCGGAACATTAGGATTGCAAGTTTTGGATCTACAACACGGTAGACGACACCAGGAAATTGTTCTGGTTCATACTCACAGTTCAGTTGGATGGCAATATCAGGCAGGTCTAGTTCCTCCGCCACTCGGGTGGAGGCTACTACGTTGACCACAGTAAGGCGTTCTTCGTCACTCTTCATGGGGTCGGCCAGTTATATACCCTATATAAAGGATTGTTGAAGTTAATGAGATGTTGAAAACTGTATTGAAGGGTTTCAATGAGCAATTTGTTATCAGATTAGGTGCACGCCTTCGGCTCCTAATCGGGATATCAAAGGTTGTCCGCCTGCGATTTCAATATCTTGTGCAACTCGTTGCGGTTCTCTAGTTAGGGCAACCATACAACCTCCACCTCCTGCTCCTGTAAGTTTTGCACCAAGTGAATGGGGCCTTGCCGCTTCAACCAAAGCATCTAGTTCTGGGCTACTTACCTCAAGATTTTGCAACCGTTCATGACAGGCATTCATGGCCATTCCTACAGCTTCTAAATTACCTGCAGATAATGCGGTCAAACCTGCCTGAGAAATATTGGCTATTGCATCCATATCTTCCATTTTCTCTGGTGATTTTGAAAGAAGTTCAGCAACATGGGCTACCATATTGCCAGTTGGTGATCCGACTCCAGTGAATCCTAATACAAGAGATACATCTAGATTCTTAGGTAACTCAACCTTACAAATTGACCATTGACGCTTCCCCTCTGGAGTTTCCAGTTGGGCATCGAAGACATGTGTTGTTCCTTCAATAGCCTCTCCTGAGACTACAACACAACCACCTAAAGCACTGGTTGCAGTATCTGTTGGGCTGGCTCGGCCAGATTGAGCTTTAGCCTCTGCCGAATGGCCGATTCTTGCTAAATCAACAGGATTTAATTCGATTTCAGGGTTTACAAATGCCTGAATTGCTGCACCCATTGCATTGGACAATGCTGCAGAAGAACCTAACCCAGCTGCTGAGAATAGACTACTTGAGATACCCATTTTCAATGGCGGGCCGTCGTAGGAGAAAATATCCTCTAGAATATGAGAGATATGAGGGTGGCGGGACGAATTGAAAGGCATACCTTCGATTGTCCACTTGTTTGATTCTTCTAGACTAACCTCTACACCAGAATCAATGGCCACTGCTACTGCAGGATGACCATACACCACTGCATGTTCTCCGAAGAGGATGCATTTTCCGGGAGCGAAGGCTCTGACCATGGCTCGGGGTGGAGTGAGAAGGACATGAGCCTTGGGGATGAAGCGGTTGTTTCAAGATGCAGTAGTCCTTGCATAGCATATTACGGCCTGTGGGCCATTGGTGATACTACATGGAGCATCCTTTACTACAGACCTATGGTCCTCTTGATGGGTGGATGATTCTCCTCATTATCGGAGGCATCTCTGTAGGATTCTTCCTTTATCAGGTTCAATTAGCAACAAGACTTGTTTTACGAGGTTCTTCAGACGACCGCTTCGATTCTTGGGGCCAGAGAATTTCTGAAGTCTTGACGGGATGGCTTGGTCAGAAGAAAGTACTCAGAGACCGAATTGCAGGTGGTATGCATGTCCTCATGTTCTGGGGGTTCCTAATGCTTTCAACGGATATGCTCGATCTTGCGACTGCGAATTATTTTTCTGACAATATCCTACCTGAATTGCTTAATGGACCTTGGAATGGTGTTGTGGAACTAGGATATTTGATTGCTCTAATTGGATGTGTTGCGGCACTAACTCGTCGCCTTATTTTTACTCCGGAGAAGCTCAAGGGTAAATCGCAGCTTGAGGGAAATTTCATTCTTTTTCTTATAATGACAATCACAACTACATCGTTCATTGTTGAGTCTGCCGAATCTCCTTCTGCAATTTGGGAACCAATAGGTAATTGGTTTGCGGGACAAGATATTGGTGAGAATGTAGTTGTAGGGGCCTACTGGGCACACATGGTCTCAATATGCAGTTTCTTCGTTCTTATTCCGGTCTCAAAGCATATGCATTTAGTAATGGCATTTCCAAATGTCTTCTTCTTTGATACTGAACCTATGGCAAAGATGCGACCACTTGCAGTCAATGATAGTGGCCAAGCGGTTCCATTGGAGGACTTGGACATAGAGTCATTCGGCGTCAGTACTTTTGATCAATATACTTGGAGGCAACTAATCGATGGTTGGGCTTGTACTACCTGTGCTCGATGTCAAGATGTGTGTCCTGCCTATGAATCTGGCAAGGCACTGAATCCTATGCAAATTGTGCATGACGTCCGAAACTATGCCAATGACCATGCTCCTATTTTGTTGAAGGGTGAGCAGCCTGAAGAGACAATTCTAGAGAGGATTGGTTCCGAAGCGGTTTGGGCTTGCACAACCTGTCATGCTTGTGTTGATGCTTGCCCATTGTATATCGAGCATGTTCCTAAGTTGACTGATTTACGCCGTAATGCAATGATGGAAACAATGGAGTATCCTGACGAGTTGAATGTCGCAATGGGCAATTTGGAATCCGCTTCAAATCCTTACGGTTTTGGAATGCACGAGAGGGCAGATTGGGCAGAGGGGCTGGACATCAAGATTGGCGAGCCCGCCGAATATATCTACTTCGTAGGATGTGCTGCTAGTTTCGATGAACGTAATCAGAAGGTTGCACGCGCAACAATCGGGCTTCTCAAGGAAGCTGGCTTAGATGTTGGAATTCTAGGTATGCAAGAGGGTTGCTCAGGTGACCCTGCTCGTCGCGCAGGAAACGAATATCTCTTCCAGATGCTTGCTGAAAC
This sequence comes from Candidatus Thalassarchaeaceae archaeon, assembly GCA_013330385.1. GTDB lineage: Archaea > Thermoplasmatota > Poseidoniia > Poseidoniales > Thalassarchaeaceae > MGIIb-O1 > MGIIb-O1 sp12570u. The sequence goes on along the minus strand of DUIL01000038.1, from coordinate 2,105 downwards.
CAACATGATGACTTTCCAAGAACTTGGTGTGAAACGAATTATCGCTTCTTGTCCTCACTGTTTCCATACTCTTGGAAAGGAATATGCAGATTATGGTGGGGATGAATTAGAAGTTTTGCATCACTCGGAGATACTAGCTAAACTCCAAGAAGAAGGAAAGTTACCTGATGTATCTAAAGAAGAATCAATTACCTTCCATGATCCATGTTACCTTGGTAGAATTGGAGGAATTATAGACGAACCTCGTGATATCATAGGAGGGGTTGATGTTGAAATCGAAAGACACGGTACAGATTCTTTCTGCTGTGGCGCTGGTGGGGCTCAGATGTGGATGGAAGAAGATGCAGACAAGCGCGTCAACCAGATTCGCGCTAAGGAAATTGCAGCAACCGGCTGTGATACCGTGGCAGTAGGGTGCCCATTCTGTTCAATAATGGTTAAGGACGGCCTAGATTCAGTTGG
>DUIL01000038.1:0-1237 GCA_013330385.1 Candidatus Thalassarchaeaceae archaeon | reverse complement strand
ATTCACAAAAAACACCGTGATAAACCTCGTAAAGCCCGTTTCTGGAATCCAAGAAAAGGCGAATTTAATTAAATTAGGATGTGATGAATAATGAGTGAATTGAGAAAAGCAATACGACCTTTGGCTGGAACTATACTAGCATTGACCTTATTTCAGGGCATTGCAGGTTGGAGGTTGCTCAATTTTGAGACCGATATTGGGCATGAACACACGGCATATCTGTTGACCGTTTTGGCAATTGCATTACCTGTAGTTGTAATCAAATCAGGGATTGACGATAAGTCAGTCAGGGGGAACTCATTTGCAGTAGCGGGAATTGTAGTAATTCAGTTATTAGTAGGGTTATACCTGATGGGGAGCTATGGATGGATACACATACCTCTAGCAATGATGCTTACTGCACATTCCTTTGCAGTTCTGATTTCAATGCGTCACGCGCAGTAGTGATTTGATGAAGCCATTGATTGGAGTCACAACCTCGGTAAAAATCCGAGATTATGAAACTCCAAATCAGGCAGTTGTAATGTTACCCACAACTTATCCTAATGCGATAAAGAACGCAGGAGGAATTCCTATTTTACTAACGGAGGGTGAAGAGGTCGAACAACTTCTCTCAAGAATAGATGGTCTGATTATTGCAGGTGGTAGAGATATTGACCCAGCATTATATGGAGAGGCCGCTCACCATAACACAACTGATTTACGACCTGAACAGGATGCTTGGGAGATTACCCTCATGCGTGCAGCAATAGAGCGAGATATGCCTATGCTCTGTGTTTGTCGGGGTCATCAATTGCTTAGTGTGGAGAGAGGGGGTCATCTCTATCAGCACCTTCCAGAAACTCCTAGATTTGAAGAACATGGCTCAACAGGAGGAGAGTGGTCTGATCATATAGTGAAAATTGATTCTGATTCTAAACTGGGTGCAATACTAGGAACACAAACTAGAGGGAATTCAGGACATCATCAAGGAGTTGCTGATGCGGGAGATCTTACTGTGGTTGGTCGAACTGAAGATGGACTAATTGAAGCAGTAGAAATGCCAGATAAGAAATTTGTAATCTCAACACAATGGCATCCTGAAATGATTGAGCAAGCAGCTATTTTCGACGCTTTAATTGAAGCCGCTAGAGACCTCTAAGGCCATTTAGTTGATTTATCTTAACCGCTCTCGATAGAGTATGAGTGTAGCCACCCATGCGCCAGTCATTGGCATCACATCTTGCAAACGTCCCTC
>DUIL01000078.1 GCA_013330385.1 Candidatus Thalassarchaeaceae archaeon | reverse complement strand
ACGGAATAGTATCTCATCAGGGACAAGAGAGGAATCTTTAGGCAAATCTCGCAATGCTGTTTTGACTGCCGCTTCGCCCTTTCGTAGCATTTCGTAATAGCGTTTTTCTTCTAATTCCAGAATTGTCAGAACGCCTTCTCGTGACTGAACAAAATTGGAGAAATCAAGATGTGTATCCATATGATGGATTCCCAAATCAGAGAGACTGATTGTCAAACCTAGGTCGTCCTTCATCCGGCAAACCCTACGTGCAAGCATACGAACTAGATAACCCGCCTTTGCATTGCTAGGAACTAATCCGTCGCCAAGCATATTGCATATTGCATGCATATGATCTGGAATTGCATAAATGCTCGATAAAGGCTCAGTGAATCGTTTGATATCTTCAATCGAGACTATCAAGTTAGATTCTTCCAATTTTTCTGAAAGTTTGACATATAGCGATTCGACATCAGTTCCTACGTCAATATTGAGAATACCCGCAAGCCTTGACAGTTCACCTAGAAGGATATCGGTATCAACTGAAATTCCTAAATCATCAACCTTAGAATCGAATTCTGAGAGATTTTTCAACCATTCAACAGATTCGGGATAAATTGCCTCATAGATGGTAGGAGTTCCGGCAGCAGCCCAGCAAAATCTCTCAAGCCCATAACCTGTGTCTATAATTTGTAGATCCATTTCACGGTACGTCAGACCCTTGATTTCAATATCTCCTTCGGGGTGTTCTTCCAAATTCATGAAAACCAAAGTAGCCAGTTCGAGTCCACCCACAATTACCTCCAAAGCAGGGCCTGCATTTCCACCGCCTGACCAAGGATTTTCAACATAAGTTACTTCATTTGGGTCAATTCCAAAATGCTGGCAGAGCATTTCATCACAATATCTCACACATTGGTCAATCCAATAGACTACATCACCATCCTTGGGGCGATTGAATGCATGATGAGCCATCATCTCAAAAGTTGAAAGATGCCTTCCTGAACGACCTACTGCGGCCACATCAGTTAGACGGATACACGGTTGCGAAATCCCCAGGGGGTTTGCAGGAGGAGGCACTACCCCACTTGTCACATGAGGTTGGAAATCAGCAATTGAAGCAATTGTCAGATGTATATCATCTCGCCATCGTGCAATAACTGGATAAGGTTCTACTATCTGATGGCCATGTTCTTCAAAAAATCCCAGAAAATTATCTCGAATAGCATCCTTGAGGGCCTTACCTCGGGCAGGAAATCCCTCAATAATGGGATTTCCAATGAAGGTATAGGAATCCTCTGTAGAATCTCCACAAGTATCTCTTGAAGCGTCTCGAGACCAAAAAAATAGATTTGTAACTCGGCATATTTGACGGTGAAAACCTACTTCTTCCCAATATGGAATGTAGATTTCTCCGAACGCCATAACTGCCCCTCCTTAGCACGCCATCCGACAACCCGTCTTGAAATCGATTGTCTGATACCTTGTCGGCGTGTTGAAATCAATGAGTCCATACGCGACGCCATGACTGCTCAGTGGCGAGGCCATTTGAGGCCTGATGGACCAGGGCGTATGCGTATCGCCAAGCATGGTTCTATGCTCACGGATGCAGTTCTAATCGCGGATTCAGAGCACATGTCTGAGCATACTGATGATAGATCCCCTGAACAATTGTGCAATACAGCTTCAATACCAGGGATAATTGGCGATGCATGGGCGATGGCGGATTGGCATTTTGGTTATGGATTTCCAATTGGTGGTGTAGTCGCCACCGATGTTGAAGCAGGAGAATTAGGTGGCGCTATATCCCCAGGGGGAGTCGGATTCGACATTAATTGTGGAGTGCGTCTTTGTGCACTTGACATTGAGGTCAATGATATCGATGCGAAAATACTTGCAGGAGCCTTGGCACAAAAAATCCCTGCTGGTGCATCGAGTAAAGGAGGAGTGATTCTAGATGACACTAGTATGGCTTCAATCCTTTCCGAAGGTGCAGCTGCTGCTGTCGAATTAGGTTGGGGAGAGAGTCAAGATCTTGCTGCTATTGAATCGAATGGTGTGCTTGATAGTGAAGAACGGGAGATTGGAGAAAGAGCAATGAAACGTGGCATGAAGGCTCTAGGTACTCTTGGTTCAGGCAATCATTTCCTTGAACTTCAGGTTGTCGATCGAATAGAAGATGGTTCAGCGGCTGCAGCCTATGGATTGAGAGAAGGACAAGTCACTGCAATGATACACACAGGGTCGAGAGGACTTGGGCACCAAGTCTGTAGTGAACATGTAGCGACCATTGAGTCAAAGTATCAACGAACAAATGAAGGATGGGTTGCTCCAGAATGGGATTATCAACTTCAAGATAGACAACTTGCCGCCGCACCGATTTTCAGCAGAGAGGGAAAATCATATCTTGATGCGATGAGAGCGGCAGGAAACTATGCTTTTGCCAACCGTTCCGCACTTACACAACGTCTACGGAATATTCTAAGAGAGCTTTTGGGGGTTGATGGAGGGCTTGAAGTCGTGTATGATGTAAGTCACAATATTGCCAAAGTAGAGGAACATGTAGTTCATGGAAAGTCCTGCAAATGTTGTGTACATCGTAAAGGAGCAACTCGTGCTTTAGGTGGCGACCACCCCGAGTTAGCCTCTCGGTTCTCGGGTGTTGGGCAACCTGTTCTTGTACCCGGGGATATGGGGACCGCTTCCTGGGTTCTAGCAGGTTCGAAATCTGGGGGGAACGATGCATTTTCTTCCTCTTGTCACGGAGCAGGGCGACGTCTTTCGAGAACCGCTGCGAGGAAACAAATTGATTCAAATGAGTTACAAGAAAAATTAGAAGCAGCGGGAATTCATGTTCGAGCGAAAACTCCGAATGTATTAGCCGAAGAAGCACCGGATGCCTACAAAGATGTAGACGAAGTGATTAGGCTAACTAATGCGGCAAACCTTGCTAGACCTGTAGCCCGACTTCGTCCCTTTGCAGTAATAAAGGGATAATTACGTCATTATTTGGCCTGATATCGAATCTCGATTTGGTCGCCATTGTGCATTAAATAATGCTGATATTCATTATTTTGTTGACCATTTACTTCCATGACAATTTCAAAATCTGAATTCGCTTGATTATCAAGAAGTTGGTTCTTATTGAATGTTTGACCCCAGATTGAAAAGAAGGCCCCTATTGTTCCATTTTCTTGGCCTGGAGTCTCTATATGCAATTTACCAGTCTCATCGTGAGTGTGAATTCCACGCATACCATCTGGGCAGAATTCGTCTTGAATTCCAGTGTCGGCCGGGATCGCAACAGCACTACCATCGATGATGATTGATAGTGTGACGTGGTAGTGCTCAACAACCTCACTATGACTATCTAAGCACACATCAAGTATTGGCCAATGAGGATCCTGTTCAAGTTCCTGTTGGGAATCCAACATCAGATAACCTGCAAATCCAACTGTGAAAACAAGTCCAACCATCAACAGCGCCTGAACTTCATCCACGCCCTTCGGACTAATTGAGTAATAATGAATAATACGCAGGTTAGTTCTAGGTGATGAAGCTAGTTGAAGTCAATTCGGGCCATCACATGCAGAAGCCGCGCTTGGGTTGATTTGGAATTTGAGGAGATGCACCTGATTGAACTCCGTCGGCTTCCTCCATAATAATTGTCAGAAGCGTATGCACTAGGGTTCTCAAATCCTCTACTTCGCCTTTTAATTCCTCAACCGTAATGACTTCACTTTCGTCTTTCATACCCATCCCCCACGGCAAGGAACCAATCGTCCCTTACAGGAAGAGACCTATTTCTAGAGTCTATAAACTCAATTGGTTAGAACCAAAGGCTGACGCCGATTATACGACCTCTCTTTGAAAGCGACTTTCTGAATAATCAGGAGTCATCGTCTTCGTCTTCTTCGCCTTCTTCGTATTCCCAATCAGTTTCGTAATAATCGTCTTCTTCATCTTCGTAATAGTACTCATCATCATCAGAGCGGCTACGACTAACGAAGAAACCAACTAATCCAATTGCTACAATGAATACACCACCCATGATTACATAGGTCATGTTAGAATCTTGTTCAGCAGTAGGGTCAATCAATGGTTTAACCAAAATTCCATTCACAGATTCTGAATCGGTAACGAGGTTGCCATTTACAATAGGATTTTCACCTATGGTGATATGTAGAACAGGCGTTCCTTCTTCCCCTGGCACCCACTCAAATACAGCTCGTATTGAAGATGATTGTGCAGGGATATCTATTGTTTGTTCAGGACTATCTGTGTACCAATTACCTTCTGTGCTCAGTTCATACAAACTGAGTGTGATTGTCCCTTCTCTCTTACCATCATTCTTCCAAAAGGTCTCGATAATAACTCTCTCATCAACAAATGGATCTTTCGGATTGATGACCATGTTTGTCATTTCAGGTTCGAAATTCATTATTCGAAGAGACACAGGTCGAGGAGATGCTTCACTACCTAATCCTTGGATCTCATTACCAGCCTGGTCAGATGAAGTGACCCAGAATAAGATTCTGTCACCATCACAAGGGCATTCCTCATTCGTAGTTTCATCTAACCAAGTTATCATAGGTGTAAAGTCCAATTTCCCTTGGAATAAATCACTACCATCACCCTCGAGGAGCATTGGCAGAGTTCCTGTATCCTCAGTTCCAGCCACTGGTAAGTTATTGTGAATGAATACCCAAGCTACCTGAAGATCTTCATCAGGCATACCAATCTCGTCAATAATCGTCACAGAAACTGTCACTTCTTCTAGCAAATCAGATTCAAGATATGTTAAAGATGAATCAGGGTAGTTTGTCAGATCAAATAGAACCGTTGGTCTTTTACTATCGACGGTGACTTGCCCATCACTATTTTGAGCAGAAGAGCCAGCACCGGGTACATTCAGTACAGTAGTCTCCAGAGACATGGTTGGATTCAAAGGAACACGCATAGGTAAGCTGATCGTAGAAATCCAAGTTCCATCACTTCCCATCTCGGCGCTACCAGAAATCTCCTGTGTGCCATAAATTATTTCCATATCGACCTGCATATCTTCAGGAATATCTGTCAGAAGGATACCTGAATTCGCATAGTAAATTTCACCACTCATCTGGAATTGGTCACCTTGCTGTAGATACAGGTGGGTCCCTGTGGGTTCAACTACAGGAGGAGATAAGTCAGCCATACCAGATGGTATAGCGACAAGTTTGTTGTCCAATTCCCAAGATAGTTCGCCAATGTTGTTATCGAATGCTACTTCTGTAATGTCGTCAACGACACTTATGCTGGGTTTACATGGATACTGTCCATCCTCCCAAGGGAATTCCCAAGATAATTCAAACAACATTGACAACTCAATCACATCTGCTGTTATCTGCTGGGTTTGTACACTAATTGGCAAGACAAATGAGTCATCTGGGGACCATAATTCACCAGTCACAGGATTATAGGCAAATTTACCTAAGTTATCGATTCCATCGCCACACAACATTACACTGACGTTATCAAGAGTGTGAATCCCATTCGGTTCATTTATCCTCATGCTGAATGTGTGTTGAACACCAGGTAACAAGTATCCAGTTTCCCTATCTAATGAATAACCTGCAGACACTATTGATGTAGGTTCATCAGTTGCAACAATGATTGTAGCCCATGCATTTTCTGCACCAGGGCCACCTCCAGTGCCACCTTCCTGATATGCTAGACCGGCCCAATCTGTACCTTCTAGGTATACATGGACTGGGCTATTGAAAGACTGAGATGAAACGTCTATCCCTGCGAAATTAACTTGCTGTTGACCAGTCATTCCGGCTGTAAGCATTTGTATTTGTGATAGATATTCACTCTCATCTGCAATGCCATCACCATTGCCACCATTAATCACCAGATCATCGACATCTGAACGCCAGTAGTGTAGAGTAATTGTCTCGCCTCTAGCTTCGGCTTCTTCGATAGTAACGAAGAGGCTCAAAGGCAAAGTGGGGTCCCAAACCTTACCATTTGCCGGCGTCAATCCTGTTGCAGTATTAACTTCCATTACTCCAGCAGTAGGTGGGTTTGAATCCTGACGAATAATTACAGTAGTTCCCGCACCAGACGTATCTTCGGCTCCAATCGCTCCAGAGATAGGTCCAACTCTGAACAACTCAGGTGAAGCAGTTACTTCAGATAATCCAGAAGGTGCGCTGATGTTAAGATAGAATTGGCCGTCATCGGCAGAATTCATCAATAATAGAGATCCTGTGAGATTAAGTCTAACCTGGAAGTCTGTTCCAATTGGATGTGTGTCGGTAGAGTCTTGGAACCTAACGGTACCAGTCACATTCAACATACTACCTTCTCTTATTGGATGCGGATAGAATGTGGAGAATTGGTTAGAAATTACTCGGCCATATTGGTCGCGAATCTCAAAACTGTCGACTTGTAGATCGTTCTCAATCGCCTTCTTACCAGACTGCCCGCTATGTGACACAGCAGGCCAAACAGTCTCACCTGATGAGTCTAGAGCCTTTGCAACCCAGCGAATTGAATCAACATCATCCCAATTCCAAGATACATCAAAATTCCAATTGACTGTGAGGTCTGTGTAACCATCATTATGCAACTCCTCAACAAGGTATGAGGCAGATGTATCTAGAGGCATCAGATTATCTCCTGAAACCTGACTGAAAGTTACTGGGTCAGTGCCCATTCCCCACAAACCATCTGCACCATTAGTGACTTTGAACTGAATAGATTCACCATCTGAAGCCTGACCTCGTAGAACTATTTCTGATAATTGAGAATTATCATGAAGGTGATGATGACGGGTTGTTATTGTGTAAGATTCTCCTCTTGGATAGAATGTATTAGGTGTGGAGAAATCACGGTTAGTGATGATGTAATCAAACTGGACATCACCATCAATATTCAATACACCAGTTTCTGCCGAAATACTAACTGGTATATTCACTAGTTCAGGTGGAGGGTCATCAGTTGTCTGAGTGTCATGATATGCAGCAATTGACGGGCCGAGTCCTGAAACATTTTCGAAAATCAAGTATCCAATTCCAAATCTAGCAAGACTGACGTCCTGCGCGACACTAGAAGAAATTTCTATGTCGACATTTCTCCATTCACGACCTGTGTCGGTATCAGTATGACCGGTTCCTTCTGCATTTACCGCCCCTATTTGTGCGTTATTTAGGGAATTGTAGAATGTGTGAGCACCTGAGCCGCCGGATTGAGAAGCACCCTCGACACTGACTGTAACAGCCCCTGCAAATCCATCAGCACTCTGAGACGTAATTGCGATTAAACCACCATACAATGATGCAGATGTTGGTATTTTAATTGTCAAAGAAGAGGGATTTGTTCCGTCTAGAGTAATTGATTGACTGACCGCTTCGGATTCATCAGCGATGAATGATTGCCATCCATAATGGCCATAATCATCACCCTTAGGGAAGGACCACTCAGTGGTTCCATCTGCAATGACATCTATGGCGGGATTCGTGGCATGTTCAGCAAAGTTAGCTGTGAACACAATTCTATCTATCCACCCATTCGTAGGCAAAGCAATTGAAAGTGCGAATCCAGTAACGGGATAGGTGAAAGCAACACCGCTAGCACCGCCTGTACCAATCTGCGCTCCATTAGAATCATAAGCGGTTAATGGAATTGTAGATGAATAGTTTCCACTAAGTGAAATCGACTTTATTGGTCTTGATGACTGAATAAAAGGAGAAGTGATTGTTCCAGCAATTGAGGTGGCGTTAATCAAACCATCAACTACCTCAATACTTGGACTCATTTCCCAACTATTGCCCTCAAATGATTCTGCAGTCAGGTATCTCTTTCCTCCGATAGTTAATTTCTTGATTCGAGGAGTAACCTCCGGATTGGCACTATCGAGATCTACGCGCACCTTCACATCGGGGTGAAGAGCGGGATCAACTCCAGCGAGAGAAATTGGGAATTCAACACCCTCAATACCAGCAACAACCTCTCCGGTTGAAGCATCTATCAAGGTTGCTAGTAAGGAAGTATTTGTAGGAATTAATGCGTCAATATCAAGCCATCCATGATTGAAAACATCCGCATTGTCAAGAGAAAAGGAGGGGCTAGTATAGAAACCAGTGGACGAGTAATTTGGAATTAAGATACCGAAATCATCAATGTATCCTCCATCATATATAACTGAAGCATCAGTAACAATTCGGAATCTAAATTTGACTGTGTCACCCGCGTAGGCTGCAAGAGGTGCCTGTCGATTCTCAAAGCCGCTTTGGCCACAATCTCCAGTCATCCAAGCATCTTCTCCGTACATCGCATTTCCTGAGTATCCCACCGAGCCATCGTACCATCCAGCAATTCCCGGGTCGAAGTATTGCCAAGCGGCATTATTTACCTTGATTTGTAAGGCTATTCCGTCGTAGTAGTTCTCAGTACAAATCCACTTATTGAATGTCAAAGTAGCAGAACTGTTTGCAGGAATTTGATATGAAGGGCTTTTCAAGTACGCATCGGCATTGTTCGCGTAGTCTCCATTGAGATTAACTCCGTAAACATAAGGGAATGAAGGCTCTGGGTCGGTAGGTCCGGCACTCGACCCCAACTGCCCTAATGACCACTTTGCCCCCGTTGAGCTAGATGATGAAGACCGAGACCAACCTGGTGCATCACTAACTGTAGGATTATTTGCTCCTGAGTCCTCAAACCCAAGCAACTCAATAATATCACCCCTAGTAAATGTGTAGTACGCCCATTCATCGAGATATGCATTCCCGCTTGGTGGTGTGGCTAAGTAAGAAGAGAATGTTGTACTTACTTCAAAATCGATATTCTGAAGTGGAGACATGGTGGAATTAGATGAATCGTTATAGACCCTCATTCCACTGACTGATAGCCCCTCTCGCGAATCTCCGGGGTACTGACCTCCGTACCCATTATAGAGATCAGTATCGACAATGATTCTTATTTCAACATTAGACTGCCCCCAGAAAGCAGAGGGGATATCAAGTTCTATAGTTCGAAAAGATCCACTCTCGGCGAAATACGTGTTGCCGTTCATATCAGAGTAACCATATCCTGGAATAGCACCGGCGCGATCTTCGCATATCGTAGTTGTAGACGAACTGGTTGAAGAAATGTCCGTCCAAGTGTTGTTGTTCAGAGATAATTCGACACAGGCATTGTCACTGTAGTAACCATAAAGATCCCATTCCATATCTATCTGAATAGAGGAAGTACTATTGGTTCCTGTAAGATCAATAGTCCTCTGAAGAGCACCATAGGCATCGCTACCATATTGACAGGTTGCTGTTGATGCTACAATACAGCCATGATGCCAAACTCCGTAATCAATTCCATCATTGTTGTATTGAATATTATCGATAAACCACCCTGGCCTCTCATTTGTAGCATTAGGATGTGTCCAAAGGCGGAATCGCATTTGAATTTCAGATGCGGAATCAATGTCAGGTATTGAAGACAATGAAAGGTTACTTGTCACCCAACCACTCTCAATTGGGGATGCGAAAACAGGGAGGTCGCCAGTTGATGGGGCTCCTGTCACATCAGGTCCATCTTCTGAGAGTGTGCTTGGGTAGCCTCCATCGGGGGCAATCCATGACCAATTATTCCAAGTGCCATTCTTGATTCTATATTCAACCCAGGCTCCGTCACCTTCTCCACTTGCTGTACTATCAACATGATACCAATGATCAAAAGTCATCCAATAGGAATCCATGACGGATGTGTCGGGGACCATCAACTTTGGAGCAAGTAGCCATGTGTCAGTACCAGCAGGAACCGCTTCACCTGGTAAAGTAGCTGCTACGACTGCTCCTTCTGTAGCAGTAGATGGAATCACACCGTACGAAGTAAATCTGCTTGCACCGTAAAGAGTTCCATTCATTGATGAAAGAATAGCAGGGCCCCAAATTGCAGGATTGTGGCAAATATACATTACATCATCAATTTCACTTGAGCTGAGAGACCGGTCATCGTCCCAATCAATTCCAGCTTCTATCATAAATCCTCCATATTCACAATTTGAACCAAAAGATTCTACAGTAAAATCAACCAGTGCACTATATGTTGTGTTGGTACCGTTGGAGGATTGTTGGATTACATCACAGAAATAGAGAGTATTGGTGATTTCATTGTTATTCAAACCACCATTATAATTGTTATCAAAACCGTATGTTATCAAGTATCCACTACTGTTATTGCAAGTAGTAGTTACTGAAGTCGAAGCGTACACCATAGTGTAACCTGGCCCACTCCTATACAGATTACTGAGAGTTGCCTGTATGTCACCAGCAGCAAAATCACTAATGTCTGACCTAGTCCCATCATCCATCATAACTACGGCTTCAAGTTCATCATCATAGACAACATTGTTTAGGGAACCTGCTAACAAATCAGCCCCCTCAAGAATAATGGAAGGATCCACTGCGGTGGCTAAATCCGTATTAGTAACATGAACCCAACCATCCATTACGGTACCATTCCCCGGTACCCTAAATCCGGTTACTGTCAATTCATCTCCATTCGGATTGATTGTGTTCGTTGTGTTCCATGAAGCCATGCCTGCATTGGCTAATGGTGCTATAATCATCAGCATTACAAGGGCGGTGGCTAGTCTTCGGCGGCTGGCAGTCATACCCTGTACGTTGCTTGTCGAGATTATAGCATTCGCGGTTGCTGTTCTACGAACAGTTGGAATGACACAAAACGCTGAAAATAAAAAATGCAAATAATTTAAGTGGCAAAAATCGCAGTATATGGAGCCACTGGGGAGAATTGAACTCCCGACCTTCCCATTACCAATGGGATGCTATACCCCTAAGCCACAGTGGCGACGACTAACCCAGCCTAGATGGCGATTTAATGACTACGGCGAATAGAATATGAAGTTATGATTAAGATTTGAGGTGAGTGATTAAACAACAGACTGAAGACGGGAATAGAACTCGGCGGGTCGCCTGCCGAGGTCGCATAGCCTGGTATTGCGCATGACTGGAAATCATGTGGGTTCTACCCTCGGGAGTTCAAATCTCCCTCTCGGCGCCACAATTTCGACTATTGAACACAAAATGTGTTTCCTAATCATATCGAATAATACATCGAAACATGCCCATATCTCAAGTTGAATTATTATGCCTGATTAATCGCGCTTAGTTTGTGAGTGACGCTGAAGAGGGGGGAGCCCCTAACGAACACGCAGTGCCAGCGTCGATTCGCCTAAGTGAAATTGAGTTGCCATTTCAATTTGTAGAACGCGATGAGCGACTACAAGCTTTGGACTCTATTTTGCAAGAATATTATTTCCATATCCGAATGATGAGAGAAAGATGGGGCCTGAATGAGGGCTTTGTAATTCTACTTGGAATTATAGCGATGATACTAGGATCCTGGGACCTTGGAATTGGAGAATTATCAGGAGGCGGAGATTTCAGACGTTTTGGCTTGTTTGGAGGTGGTGAAAATGGAAGTGGAATTCTTTATGTTTCTGATTTCTCACTAATGTTGGCCCTACTAGCTCTGATTTCTTGGGCGGGCGTGCTAGTTGGGCTCTGGGTTCGCTACCCAATCATGAGAGAGAATTTAGTATACATGGCGATATCCAGTTTTGCTATTCAATTAGGCTATATCTACTCTCATTCCAATGCCTCAACTTTCCCTTTTGATGCTGGAACAAATGATTGGGCTGGTGTTGGCATGGGTAATCTGATTCTACTTTTCTTATCGATGGTTGTAGTACACAGGGCTGTTATTGAAACCCGAGATATTCACGTTCAAGAGAGGCATATGCATCCAGACCCAAGAACGGTGCAAAAGGCTTGGAGAGATCACAGCCTTAAGGCCTGGAGTTTGAGTTTGGGTACTTGGATGATTCTGATTAACATCTCCGCGTGGGCTGGTGCTCACTCTGTTGCACTAAGACCTCCGATTGAACAGGATATGACGCTGTTCGTTGCCATCCATGTATTGAGTGGAATATTAGCAATAGCTTTCTGGACGCATATATTGTGGTATCCGGAATTTATGTTAGGTAAGGCCGGTGACCGAATCCAATCTGTACGAGCTAGAGAAGTTGCTGGAGATAGTATGCCTCAACCTAAGAGTAGCGCCCAAGGTTTGTGCCCAATTTGCAATATAGAAACGGCGGCTATAAAAAATTCAGATGGCACCTATGAGATACCTTGTAATTCCCTTGATTGTAAAGGACGAGGAAGGCCGGGCACCCCGTGTAATATTTGCGAGGTTGTATTTCCCACAAGAATTTCATGTTCAAAATGTGGATCGAGTACTACTGTGATTAGTCATTTCACCCGCGCTGATGCTTGGTAAAGGAGAAAATTACCTCTATGAGGGGGGATTAAATGAAACCTGATAATGACATTGAAGAGGTTGCAGAGGCCTTTGTTTCTAATTATGACAAGGGCACTGAAGATACTCAATTCAATGATGCTTTTCCATGGTTTGTTGGAATTGTTTCGGGACTCATCACATTCCTCTCAATATTAATTCTAATTCTCTGGCTTTGGGCCGATATGAATGGAGTTATCATTGGGGGACCTCCACCAACTCTAACTGGTTGGGAAGAATCATATCGAGACCTTACTGGACTCGATGAGATTGAGGGATTGGATGGTTCGGGAGTTGTAGTCTGTGTGGTTGACTCCGGAATTGAATTGAATCATCCCGACCTACAACAATTAGAATTAGTAGGATGGTTTGATGTAATTA
>DUIL01000053.1 GCA_013330385.1 Candidatus Thalassarchaeaceae archaeon | reverse complement strand
TATGGTCATCAAGAACTTGGATAGCACCCATGATTGGAAAACCCTAATTATGACCACTCTAAATGAATTCTTTGTTATTGAAATTGGCTCCGTTCTGTCACTATTTATGGATCTTGAAAAGGACCGATTACATTATTGCCATTTATCATTCAATTTCTAGGTAACGGTTGCCTTCCAATCCAATTTATTTGTCTTTGAATATATTTCCAAATAAAGATGGCGACTTGAATGTTGCATCATCTACAAAGTAGGATCTAGCTTTGATTGATAACAAGTCAATGATAACAACCACAATAAACAATACAATTAAGAGAGCAATTACTTTATCATATTGTAGAAACTTAAGATATGTAGAGATATGGTATCCTATCCCACCAGCCCCAACAATCCCGATTACAGAACCGTGTCTCACATTGTATTCAAACATGAATAGAATTTGTGAAATGAGATTATTTGCACACTCAGGTATCACGACTCTTATGGCCACTTCACTGTTTTTCAGACCCATTGCTCTCGCAGCATCTAAAGGTTCACTAGACAATCCTTCTATAGTCTCATATTGCAATTTACCCAAGTATCCTATGGTGTAGAATGTCATTGCTAACACTCCTGCAACAGGCCCTAGACCAATAATTATAACGAATAATATGGCCCAAATTATGCTTGGTAAGGTTCTCATTGCTGAAAGTAATAGCCTGAATGGAATCGCTACTTCGTCACGGTACAAATTTCTGGATGCTAACACTGCAATAGGAAGACTAAGAACAAAGCCGAACCCTGTTGCAACAAAGGCAATTTTCAGAGTCTCTACAATTCCAATGTATCCTGGAGAGCATAAGATTTCCCAGTTTCTTTCACAAACTGGATACGATTGAGCATCTAATACTTTCCAGTTAGGTGGCCACAAAGATTCTTGAAAGAAAACTGAAAGATTTTCTAAACTATTCTCTAGAGACCCCCAGTTTCCATCTACAAGATCAGTAAAAGTCCACCAAGTTAGTGCAGTTGTTATAATTACAAAAAAGAGATTTTTACTTCTTCTATAAAATTCCAACAATTCAAAAGAGATTGGTTTTTCTTCAGTCATTATTACACCTCTTTCAAAGTCGCATACTCAAGCGTGTCTTGGTTTTGCATACTGAAACAACGTTGGGCCGATTTCGCTCTACTAACATTGTGTTCTACAATTACTAAGGTAATAGACTCTGTCTTGACGTAATCGAGCATCGTATTCCATACATTATTAGCCGTGTTATCATCAAGTTCACTTAGAAATTCATCTGCAAGAATTAATCTTGGTTTCTGAGCTATGGTTCTTGCTATAGCAACCCTGCGTTGTTGCCCACCAGACAATCTTTTGACAGATTCATTTATTTTATCAGATAAATTCATCTGCTCAATTGCTTTTTGAACAGTATCAATTGTTTTTTGTTTATGAAATCCAGTGATTGATCTCCAAATTGATTCGTTACAAATTGCTCCTTCCATTACGTTTGCAAATACTGTTTCATGTTTAATTAGGCCCAATTTTTGAGGAATAAAACCAACTCTTCCCCTTACTATTACAACATCTTCTTCAAACGTTTCTAAACATCCTTCAATGGGCTTTACCAAATTAGCAACAGTCTTCAGAAAAGTTGTTTTTCCGATGCCTGATTCACCAATGATTGAGACAATTTCTCCTTGTCGGATTTCTAGTTTCTCAATTATACCTAAAACAGCCTTTTCGGAATACCCTATCTTCAAGTTCTTAGCATGAATTACACGTTTTGAGGAACTCATTAGACTCCTCCGTATAGAAGAGAACAATTCCTCAAATACAGCATTAGATTATTGAGACGTTTTCTTATTGCTGAGCAATATGTGATTCCTCCCGAAAGCTGGGACGCATTATTCGGAGAGGTTTTCACCATATTTTTTTAACTTTGAGCAGCAGCTTCGTCAATTTCGAATTTGCCGGCAAAGTAATTGTTTATTCCGGGGATATCTTCTATCAGACTTCCGTAAGATCCAAGATGTGTATTAGCATCAGTTGCAGTCATACCTGGAGTTCCCAAGATTTTTTGCAATATATTGCCACCACAGACATTTTCATTAGAATCACTGTCTACTTGGTTAGTAACTATGTTGTAACATCCAGTGTAAGTATTCCCTTGTATTTCGTAGTCGACAACATACATTTCATCGTTCATTCCGACAAGTGCATCCTGTACCTTTTTCACAGTTTCTGAATTCATATAATCTGGATTATACATTACAGGATGTGAAGGAGCTGAACCGTAAGATGGTAATAAGAGATAGTCATCTTCTGGAAGGCACCATTCTTCATTTTTAGCAGCGTCTTCGTTTCCACAATATCCCGAAACAGTTGAATCCTTGGCGAAAGCGACATTTCCTACTCCCTCAGACAGACATTTGACTGCACCAGAATAACTGTAGTAAGTTGTTCCGGATTCTGGGATGCTTGCATTCTCATTGAAGAAACTGTATACTGTGTTTCTGAGAGATTCAATATCATCTGTATCTCCAACAACCTCAGCATATCCGTTACCAATCAAAAATCCCATTGGTAGGAGCATACCTGCTGACTTCAGCCATCCAGTGTGACAGGAAGTCTTTCCCTCTAATAATGTGAACGGATCAGTAGTTTCATCTCCGTCTAGGTGTGCATCGGCCATTTCGGAATCTCTCAATACAACCGCGTGAGCATTGTAGAAAGTACGACCATCCGATTTTTGATCAGCTGCAAGAGCTTCAAGGTCATATTTTTGCCATCCAACCCATGCTGCAGCTCCATCCATGAATGCGATATGCGCATTACCAAAACGAAGCGCCTCAATAATAGACCCCTCAGAAGTTATTGCGTACAACTCAACATCCATGTCAAGTCCATTGGCTAGATAATCGGCCATTATCTGAGGATTTACGTCTGGATTTTCATAATCCTCCTTTACTTCATATGCGATTATGAGTTTTTCTTTTGGAGTACCCTCTTCTTCCCTGTCCAAACAACCAGTAAATCCGGTTAGTAAGAACATCATAGCGATCGCGATTACACTCGTTTTTCCGAACATTCGTTTCACTGTTTAATTTTTAGGCAAGCCTAATTTAGCCCACCCTAAAAAATGACTCTATATATAGTTTAGGCTACCCTAAATTTTTTATACATACAGTATACCTCCTGAACATGGCCTCCATGGACGCATTATCCGAAAGTGCCGAAATGATGATTAAGAATATTAACGAACTAGCATCAAATAACGAGAGAGTGAGAACCTCAGATCTGTCGGCCAAGACTGAATTGAAGCCTGCGAGTGTTACCGAGATGATTCAGCGCTTGGGAGAAATTGGACTGGTGGATTATGAACCATATCATGGCGTTCATCTTACCAAACAGGGACAACACGTAGCGGACGTAATAGAACACAGATTCGATATACTTCAACTATTTCTAACTGAAATTCTCGGTATGGAAAAAGAAGAAGCCGCTGAGGTTGCTTGTAGAATGGAACATATTCTAACCCGAGATGTCGAGACTCGTTTGAGTAATTTCTTAGGTGTTGATTCAGATAACGCTTCAGATATTATTAATAAGAAAATAAGCGTTGATTCCGAACCAGAACCTGACTTCCTTCCATTAACTAATTTTAGAGAAGGCAAAACAGGCAAGGTACGCATAATTCTAGAAAAGAGCGAGCTGACAGAAACTTTGGAACAGGCCGGCCTGTCTCCAGGTCGTACGATTATGGTCAAGAAGGTTAACGACAAATGCTATGATGTCGAAACGGAGAATGCCTCATTGTCTTTGGACAGAGATCTAGCAGCCAAGATAATAGTCCAGAATTAATGGCTTCCAAAGGCGTTCTCTACCTTTTGCTAAGTGGGCCTGCCGACACAGCACGCGCGCTGGAACTGCTACGACTGGCGGAATCTCAGGCCGGATTGGGCGACCACGGTGTTGCGGTGCTGCTGCAGGGTGACGGTGTCGAGTGGCTGGCTGAAGGAGCGAGCAGCGAGGCGCAGGCCGCACTACAGGTAATCTCAGAGCTGAGTGGCGGAGTGTTCGCTTGCTCCCACTCGCTTGCTGAGCGAGGCGTTGTGCCGGCACTACAGGTACGCGAGGCACATGCACCACAACGGATTTCGCAAGCAGTCGCGCACGGCTGGCAGGTTATCTCTGGCTAGCCGGCGCAAAAGCGTTTAACTGCCTCCTAAGTGGCGCGCCCACCGCGGTCCAGAGGGGCCCGATAATGGAGTGAATTATATGGGTAATGCAATTGAGGTAACAGACGACACATTCGCGTCAACCATCGCAGATAACCGGCTAGTGCTGGTGGACTTCTGGGCGCCCTGGTGCGGACCCTGCCGCATGGTGGCACCAGTGCTGGAAGAAATCGCCGATGAGCACGGTGACAAGGTGACTGTCGCCAAGGTTAACACAGACGAAAATCAGGGTGTTGCGTCGCAGCACGGCATCATGTCCATCCCGACAATGATGCTTTTCAAGGATGGCGAGAAAGTCGACCAGATGGTCGGTGCACTACCCAAGCCACAGATACTGGCAACATTAGAGAAGCATTTCTGAATCAGTTCAACCGCTGACAACACGTACTTCGTCGCGCTCCAGCTCACTCCGTAGCTCCGCTGCATGATCGGTCGAGAGCTGGCAGCGTAGCGTGAACACCTCATACATTCCTTCGATGCCACACGCTTCGACTGTAACCGCGTCGCCCGCCGGCGCTAGCGTGACGTTGACCAGCCCGTCGACCGGGATACCGCCGGTGGTCGCCCGTCCCGCGAATCGGTCCAGCAGCTCTCCCGCGGTCGGCGTG
>DUIL01000148.1 GCA_013330385.1 Candidatus Thalassarchaeaceae archaeon | reverse complement strand
TGTCATGATTCCCAGTATGGGCTCGGGCCAGACGAACTGCAAGCTCATTCGCCTCACTTCCTGAGTTTAGTAAGAATCCGACACAGAGTTCATCTGGCAGAGTTGCTGAAATCCGAGAAACATATTCAGTTAAACCATTGAAAACATAACGAGTATTCGTGCTCAGTTTAGACATCTGTTTTTGTCCAGCAGCAACGACCTTCGGATGACAGTGACCGACATGACATACATTGTTTACAAGATCAAGATATTGTGTACCATCTGCTGCGTAAAGATACTGCATTTCACCTCTTACAATGTGAAGCGGTTTGCCGTGACCAATAGACAGGGCCTTGCTGATATGCTGATTTCGGGCATCTAGCAGCTCGGATAAATCATCCATAACAAAATTCACCTCCCTCAGATACGACTTGCCGTGGGGCTATGGTGGTTGAGGCTTTCCACCCCATCCTCCCAAATTCAATCAATAGTCAAACACTCATTTTCAATAATAATCAAGAAGGTCTGTTTGTTCGGTTCGCTTGCGAGAGGTGAGGGGCGCGTTAGGACTGTTGTTCTACAACAGCCGTACTAGGGGGTGTTTAGAGCCCCTCAGTTAGGATATCCCCGTCAACATTACCAATCAATGCAGATCATCTGAGTTGATTCTAATTACCAAAAATAAAAATAAAAATCATTTGGTATCTTCTTCCTCTAGTAGGAGGTTGTTGAACACATGGCCGCAGTACAGCATTTTCAATAACTTTTCACGAGGAGGTGGGTGGCCGCTTCCTCATATTTATCTCCAATCAGTTCTAAACAGAATGTCCTCTGCGTAGATACGTGACTAATCCAATAGTCGTCGTTGGCATGCATCGCAGCGGCACAAGTCTTGTCTCCCGGCTTCTTGATAGATCAGGAGTTCTAATGGGAAAAGACCTCCAAACAGATCACGAATCAAAGTTCTTCATCGGGTTGAATAAGTGGATATACGCTAACGCTGGTGCGGATTGGGCTCGACCAGAAGCACTTTCTGAACTCATAGAATTTGAACCGGCTAGAAAGGAGGTGGAACAGTATCTCAAAACAAGAATCTCCAGTAGGGCCAGCAGAAAATTTTCGGGTAAAACTCTGGATAAGGGACTATTCGACCTCAATGAACCATGGGGGTGGAAAGATCCTCGTAATGGACCAGCTCTACCTATTTGGCTCTCAATCTGGCCTGATATGAAGATTGTACACGTTCTCAGGCACGGTGTGGACGTGGCAGCAAGCCTTCACACCAGAAGTAACAGAAACTGGTCAGGTGATTTGAGTAGATTTGAGAAGTGGCGAAAACTTTCCCAATTGGGACGCAATCGATCACCGATAAGAGTGGGTCAGCGCGCGGCTACGCTTGAAAATGCCCTGAATTTTTGGGCCGAACAGGTGAAAGTCGAAGAATCCACAATTGGCAACAGAGAGGGGGTACTGAAGATTAGATTCGAAGACATATTGACTAATCCCGAATCTTCAATAGAGAATCTTCTCGATTTCATTTCAGCACCCAAGAATCCAACTCTTATGCAAGAAATGAAAGAATCACTTGACCCTAGTCGAGCGTTTTCTTACAAGTCAGACCCGAAACTTTTGGAATTTGCCGAAAACAACTCGACAATCCTCAGTCAATTCGGTTACTGACTAAATGGAAGCATACTCATATAACAAAAAATTGACGCCATTTGAGCATAGCATGCACATACTCGTGATGACTCGTTCAACACTCCACCACGGCTTTGGAGGGTTTCAGAGACAATGTATGGACCTCTGTGAGGGCTTTGTGAAGAGAGGCCATGAAGTTACGGTTCTAACGACTGCTCATCCAGATGGAGTGAAAACAGTAGAAGAATCAGGATACACAATTCATTTCCTATACCCCTCAAAACCTAGGAGACTTTCTCGGGCATGGTTCAAACAGACAAGGAAGTTGGTGGCTGAAATTCACCAACAGAACCCGATTGAAGTCATCCATAGCAACGAGTTCGCTGGAAGGGGGATAACGTCCTGGGCCAGAAGCAACAAAATCCCCATTTCCCTACTATGCCACGGTTCTTTGCGTTCTGAAACCCTCTCGTTCCTATCTTCAGCAGATTTGCGCCCTAGGTATTGGCACTGGTTGCTACTGACTCCTCTTTTCCTCTTCAAGAGATATCTTCTTTGGGAACTTCCAATGAGGAGGACAGCATCTAGCATACTTCTTGTAACGCCTACAATTAAAGACGATTTTTCCTTATTTTCTAAAGACAAAGTAAAGGTGATTGAGAACGGCATAACACTCCCCGAACCCCGCACGAAAGAGCCTAACTCGGGGCGACTGCATCTACTTTGTACAGGTCGAGCAGATAGGCAGAAAGGTTTCCAAATGGCAATCAAAGCTCTCTCTAAGTTGCAGGATATAGATCTCCACTTGGATATAGTTGGAACAGGTGATTACCTTGTTGAACTAGAGAAACTCGTTAAGAATTTAGAACTCAAAGAGAGAGTTACTTTCTGCGGCCGGGTTGATGATGATGAATTGCACAGATTATACTCTGAAGCCGACATTTACCTAATTCCAACTTTGAGATACGAAGGCCTTCCTTTGGCCCTTCTTGAAGCTCTAGCCCACGGAATTCCCACGATTTCCTCCGAAATAGGTGGGAATTCGGATGTTATCACACACAAGCACGACGGTTTATTCGTTAAACCCGGCAATCTCGATGAGCTTGTTGAGTCAATTAGATTCCTAGCAACTAATCCATCCGAGAGAGAATCAATGGGCTCGAAAGCCAGAGAAACGTCCGAAAGAAGATTTGACAAAGAGAGAATGATCAATGAGACTGAGATGGTACTGAGAACTATCACTCATTCACAATAACCAATGTTGCCTCGATTGCTCCACGATGAGGTTCAATATGAGAGCATGGCTCGCTCAACCAATGAGCCAACCCCCTTCGTGGCATCTAGCATGTGTTGTATGCGATGCAACTTACCCCGGGCTAGAGTTGCGCTACCGATGCGATTGTTCGGCTACACTAGAGGTAATTCACAATCTCAATGAATGCAATCTCACAAGAGAAATTCTCGATTCCCGCCTTGCATCCAAGAACCCCCTCGACCGTTCAGGTGTGTGGCGTTTTCGCGAACTAATTCTTCCATTGGGTGATGTAACACTTGAACAGATTGCAGCAGTACGGGGCGAAGGCTCGACTCAGTTGTATAATGCTACCAAAATCGGCAAAGAAGTTGGCGTATCAAATCTGTTTTTGAAACATGAAGGTGAAAATCCAACCGGCTCATTCAAAGATAGAGGTATGACGGTTGGAATTACCGTTGCACGCCATATTGGAATGAATGCCGTGGCATGCGCTTCAACAGGAAACACATCAGCCTCAATGGCTTCCTATGCAGCGATTACCGAGATGGATGCAATAGTTTTCATTCCTGAAGGTAAAATTGCCTACGGGAAACTAAGCCAGGCACTTGCTTATGGGGCAAAAACAATCCAAATTCAAGGCGATTTTGATGATGCGATGGCTCTCGTCCAAGAGGTCTGTGCGAGCGAAGGAATCTATCTTGTAAATTCGATTAATCCATTCCGAATTGAAGGTCAGAAAGCAATTGCATTTGAGATAATGCAAGACCTTGAT
>DUIL01000182.1 GCA_013330385.1 Candidatus Thalassarchaeaceae archaeon | reverse complement strand
CGTTGATGGCGCGGTACATACTGTGATTTCTGACCAGGGACGAGGGCGATTGATAATCGGTTCATCTTATGGAATCACAATTCTAGATCCATTTTCCGGTCTAAGTCTTGGCTTTGAACTCTCCAGTGGTGTCGAGATGTTCACTATGTATAGGTGGACACACGGTTCGAGTGATTCTTTGCTTCTTGGCACCAATCATGGATTTCATAGCCTTTCTTTAGATAATGGACTTCCGGTTATGGATTCAATTACTAATTCTGACATAGGGCAAGTCAATTCAATCCACAAATTACAAACAGGTAGTGGAGACCTTGATTTGTTATTACTAGGGAATGGCAATCAGATATGGAAGACCTCCGTACATGCCTCCTCTATAGAGGGAGCACCACCTTCAATCATGGCAATTGACTCAATTGAACCGCTAATCGAGATTTTGAATGAATCTTCTGCATCAGCAACTACTGCTGTTCATGTTGAGGTTCCAGGTCGTGGCCCCATGCTTCTCTTAGGCACTGATTCAGGATTAATCCGCTGGGACACTGTAGATGGCACTACTTCAGTCGGTGTGCCATATTGGATTTACACCAAAGAAAATGCCGAAGACTATGTTCTCTTCGCAGATTTGCTTAATTCTTCAAAATCTGCAGTAGTTAATGTCATGGAACTTGCAGGTCCTGTTGCTACAGATGGCTCTCTTGAAGAAATCACAGGAATTTGGATGGGCACTCCGGGAGGTCTACATCTTATCGATATCGAACTTTTCATAGGCTTACCAGAGCAGGCATTCCTTACAGATCGTATGTTCAATGTTGAGCGTTGGGAAGAAGGCGCTAATGATATACATTCAATTCTAGCTCTAGAGAATACAATCATTCTTGGGTCAAGAGATGGTACTTGGTGTTTGGAGGGTGGTTCGCATGGAATACTCGGTTTAGAATACAATCAGACTAGGATGCCCGGTCTTGTTACTTCTCTCACTAAATTCATAAATGATGGTGTTGAATATGTGTTCGCTGGTGTTTCTCCAGGAGAATACATGAATATCATGCCAATTAATCCTCAGTCTCCAGATTCTGATCTTGATGGTATGCCCGATGGCTGGGAATATGCATACGGTCTTGACCCGACTGACCCCTTCGATAGAGATAGGGATGCAGACGCTGATGGAGTTCATTTCAGCGTCGATGACATCGGTTTTTCTAGAGACTGGACTAATTTGGATGAATACAGATTCATTAATACAAGTTTAGATGGATTCAATGGAACAGACCCTCGCAATACCGACACAGATGCTGATGGACTCACAGATGGTGAGGAATATTGGGGATGGTTTGCAGACACCACTGATTTCTCCTGTCATTATCTAAATGACGATTATATTTGCAGTGAACAAGATGGAGAAGATGCTCTCGCTGTTCACCTTTCAGGATGGCTCAATTCAGGAGCAGGAGGTGGAACTGATGGCCCGACTGACCCTACTAGTTCTGATAGTGACGGTGATGGTATGCCTGACGGTTGGGAGATTGAGAATCGTCGTTGGATAGGAGATTTTTACACAGGAGGGAATATGTGGACATTGGACCCAAGAAATCCTCATGATGCGTATGAGGATGCTGACAATGACGGCTTATCGAATCTTTGTGAATATACGTGGAGTAATTTGCTTGAAACGGTTCTAAGAGAAGGTCTGCCAACTCATGGTGAGAATGCTAGTGCAGCTCTTTCTTGGGTTAAGACTGATCCAAATAATCCCGATTCAGATGGTGATTCATTGCCCGATGGTTGGGAGGCTAGGTACCAATGTTCTTGGGCCAGAAACAACAAAGGCATCAATCCGTTGAATGGATCTGATGCTCTAAATAATCCTGATGGCGATGGTTATGACTTGAATCATGATGGTGTATTAGACCTAGATGAGCAGTTAGTCAATTGGCTTGAATACCATCTCAAAAATCAGATAATTTACACAGATACAACCGATGATGGTATGGAATTCCCTGAAAATTTCACCACCCTTCTAGCCCATGATTCTTGGGCAGGTTTTGCTGGAGGTTCATTCGGAGATCACACTAGTGTCGCCTATCGAAGTTTAATTAACGGTACTACTAGTGATGATGTTGGCGCTGCAAATCCACTTGATTCAGATTCAGATGGTGATGGAATGCCCGATGGTTGGGAATTCTATCATGCTCGTTGGAGTCTATATGATGAGGAATGGACTCTCAATCCTGTTGATGAGAAGGATCAGAGTGGCGATCCTGATGGAGATGGAATGAACAATTGGGAGGAATACAATTGCGTCGATGGTAGTATGAGTGAGGTGGATGACCTTACTACAGTACCACAATTCTATCTTCTCTCAGTCGGTGGGGAATTACTTGCCACTCCATGGTTATCTGCTGAATCAACACTTTCCTTTGGTACATTCTTATCCGAAGAACAAATCAATCTTACGGGATATACTGCCGACCCTAATCAGGCAGATACAGACGGCGACGGACTCTTAGATGGCATTGAGTTAATGTTTACTCGATGGAATGCTACTGACGAGGTTTGGACACTAAACCCATTGGTGGCCGGCGATGGAAACTATGACTCAGATAGAGATGGGGTTACTGACTTAGTTGAACTGAATCTGACCAATAAAAATCCGCAGAATGGCGGTTTGTCACCACCTGATGCACCTCGTATGTGGGAGGAGGCAGATATCCTTGACCCCGATGAGGCAGTGAATCGAATCTATAGAATTCTATTCAATAAGGAAGGTCGTGCTGAGATCGCTCTTGAGCAGTTTGAGGAATGGCAGCAGGGCGAACCCGCCAAACCACTGCTGTTGGCCTTACTGGGGATTATGGATCCTAATGCCGAGGATACAGATAGAGACGGTATGAGTGATGGATTTGAGTACTGGTTCACGGAATGGGACCTTGAATCTAATATCTGGTCGATGAATCCACTAACTGATTCTGATATTGGTGTTGATAGTGATGAGGACTCATTCGACTGTAATGGAGATGGTATTATTTCCGATTCAGAAACGTTCGATAATCTAGCTGAGTATGAGTCTAGGGTATATGGCAAGAAAACTGCAATAGATACAATTCCTAACGGCACCGGTTTGATATCCTATGGTCTTGATACGATAACTGCATTCATGCAGGAACAAAGCATGTCGTGGCAAGCAGCCACAGGTCAATTGTATTACTTATTCACAACAAAGAGTCTTGTCTCAAGTGAGAGGGCCGGACTAATCAATGAGGTTGACTCTGATAATTTCAACTTCAGTCTTTCAGGTGTATCTGACCCAACTCATTCTGATTCAGATAGTGATGGGCTACCTGATGGATGGGAATTCTGTTTCTCAATTTACGGAGAGTGGCTCCCAGTTAACGAATATCGTTGGTCATTAAATCCTTTGAATCCTCTTGACATTGACTATGATCCCGATGCAGACGGTTGGTATGACCGAACAATCTTTGACACTCCAGCAGAACAGGGTACGTGGGAAAACCGTGAATTCACAGCATCTAGTGGTGACCAACAAATTCTCCCCTCTAATTTAGAATTATATTTCACAAATTTGATGGAATATGACAATGGGACACACCCACTGGACGTGGATACTGATGCTGACTCATTGGTCATGCAACCAATTATGAGTGCAGGAGAAGTATCTCAATATATTCAGAACATGAATCTCAGCGATGGTCGTGAAGTATTCAAGTATGGAACTAATCCACTTGACAATGATACCGATGGAGATATGATGCCAGACTTCTACGAGTATTATAGAGGCTGGAATGAAACTAATGACAATTGGTCTTCTTACCTGAAAATCTCGGTTGTTTGGCATCAGGTGACCCCTAGTGTCCTCAAACCAGTGACTGTCAATGGAGGCACGATTGCTAGACCACAACTCGATTGGACTTGGTTCACTCATGATGCTACTGATGCTTCTGATGCTGGCCAAGACGCCGACAATGATGGCGGTTGGGATTGTACTGGCGGTGATTGCGAATATATCCCATACAATAACTTCCAGGAATATTACGCAGTAGTCAATGCTACACTCTCCTCGCCCACCTTGGTTCGTCAGGCAGCGCTGTTCGATTGTTCTGGTCATGTGGTCGAAGAGTGGTGGCAACTTCGTGAATCTCTATTAGGGACTTGTGGAGGTGCTGCAGCTCTTGATTCGAATTACCTACGGATGTACAAATATAATGCTCAAGATAATTTGTATGCCTACATCCTCAATGATCATGATACAGATTACCAATATCTTGATCAATCAAATGATGAGGTTTTGGTGAATGGCGCTTGGACTGATTTGTACAATAGATTTGCTGGTGATAGGTACCACTTACCAAACACAGGTTTAGATGAATACGTCTGGAGTTGGTGGAAAATAGACATAGATGGAGACCAAGTCGCGGATGGAACAGATCCAACCAATTGGGATACCGATGGTGACTGGTTGAATGACCATTTCGAAATTGAAGATGACATGCTCGATGGTGTGCGTGGAAATTCAGGTTCACCGATAAGATACGATGATAGGAACACTAACTGATTTCTTCGGTTGATTCTTGAGTGGCGCTCTCTTCGCTTAGGTATGGATGAGGAGGCCAAGATGCCTGGCCCCGGTCAGCCTGTAGAGGAGCGACTATTGTTCCTACAGGAAAACATGGTCAATTT
>DUIL01000037.1 GCA_013330385.1 Candidatus Thalassarchaeaceae archaeon | reverse complement strand
AATACTGCAATACAAGGTAGTTCGAACTCAAACACAGATACATTCGAGACTATGCTTGCTCGGAATATAGAACTATACAATTTCGGCAAGGATTACATCTGGACTAAGGTGACTGAATTAGAATCCGATTACGAAGGAAATCACATCAAGGAGGGAAGTGCGGAAGGCACTCTAGATGCTTGGTTCCTACATCTTGCAGAAGGCATCGATGAGTCGAGTCGAGCGGAGTTCGATGTGCTTGTTCAAAATGATTTACTTGTAGAAGAAATTGTTGTTATTCATGGAACTGGACTGACTCAGACCGAATTCTCAGCTTTAGGTGATGTAGGGGGTAGTTTGGCTTGGTCGCCTACTTCTAACCTCCTATTGTATGGAGATACAACAGATGTTGCAACTGCTAAGGCTGAAGGTGTCAATATCATGATTGGTCCAGATTGGGCACCATCTGGTTCCAAAAGTTCGATGCATGAATTGAAGACGGCTGATTGGTGGGATGAAAATGTTCTAGGTGACATTTTCACGGACTTTGAACTGGTACAAACTATCTCAACCAATGTTGTTGATGCCATAGGATGGTCTGACCATACTGGTCGCATTCAAGCAGGTCTCGCTGCAGATTTTGTAGTTCTAGACACCTTCAATGCAGATCCATATCGAAATGTCATTGATGCAGTTGATCCTGATGTGAGATTAGTTGTAGTTGGAGGTCTAGCAGTCTACGGTGACGTAGATATTATGCAGGCAATGGATGATGAGATTGAGATTATTGAAGGCGTTGGATTTACCAAGGCTACAGATATCACATATGATGGAGTCCCTGAGGCACAGCAGACCTTTGCTGAGATGTTCACTGCACTGCAAGAATGTAATCAGGGTAAGAGTGTTCCAATCGAATACTTGTTCACACTCGGAGATGATCGCTACTTCGATGTATTAAACCGTTCACAAAGCTTCCAAAATGGACGCACAATAGACCTCTGGTCGGACTACTACGACATTGAACTAGATGAAAATGGGCATAGAGTTGGCGGTACTGTTGGGGGGGCTGATCCGATAGAGACTAACATAACGAATGGCAATAACAATGGTAATGGAAATGGAGGGACGAATCCGGTTCCTGAACCTGAATTACCGGTTCTATGGGACACATACGGACCAAGAGGAGCCACTCTAGCCCACCCAACTACAATAGCTGAAGGAATCCATCTAGAAGCTTGTACTTCGGATAATGGTCAGACTACACCTGATGACAAAGAATTGTTGTGTGGGGCTATTCTTGTTGTAATGCAGCCAACTGACGAATGCATGAATCTCGATGGTTGGTTCTGCCAACTTGAAGTTGAAGATGCAGTTGCAGTACCTGGAAAATTGTGCGATGATTCAGGGACCTTCCCCAGTCAAGTCACTTGTAGAGACGCCTGGTCCTACCTAGATGTAGAAGATGATAACACCAACCCTGAACCAGAGCCTGAGCCAGAAGAACCGAAATCATGGACTGAAGGCCCACTGTTTTGGGTTGCTGCAATATCCTTGGTTGGTTTACTAGTTGCTTCAATTGTAATGATAAACAACAATCTACGAAATGAAGATGACAATGAAGAATGAGGTGCCGCCTCAAACTTCATGGGATTAGGCACAGTGTGTCGATTGTGGAAGAGCAACTTGAGTTGCACGCTGGGATGTTCGATTTAGGAACACCAGTTATGCGAAAAGGCGGAATTTGGGAAACCTTAGGGTCAGGATTATTGCGAGTTTTGTATTTTATTTGTATAGGGCTGATGTTAATTTGTTTCATAGGTGCAATCTCTTCATTTGACTCAATAGGAACTCACGACTGGTGGTTTTTCGCAGCGATTTCCGTTGCTGGATTATTATCCGGTGCAGTTGTTGTAGGCGCTGCAGGTAGTGAAATCAGCCTTCAAATGCAGAAAATAAGAGAAAAAAATCCACCAAGAGATTGTCTAATTCGTGCAGAAAAAGGAGGTGTCGAATTACAGAACTTCTGGAACTCAGCCACAGTCCACATTCCGAGCGTGGACGATAGAGGATGGGTTTTCGAAGCACCAGGGGAAACTCATTGGTATCGAGAAAACCCCTACATGCGAGATGAAGAAGGAGTTCTGAAAGAGCATCCAACCAAAATTGGAACACCAGTTCCTGCCACAATCTCAATGGCAGGAATAGCCTCTATAGTCATGGCTACATTACTGATTTTCAGTTGTTATGCTGTGGCAGTATACACTACAGCTGGATGGGAATGCGACAACGGTGAAATTGTACGTTTGGCATTTGCAGGAGGAGAGGATGATGATGGCCGTCCAATTGGCGTCTGTGGAGATCGCAGTGACTATGGAATTTCGATGCCAGCATGGGCAGAGTCGCCCGAGATGGAAAATCAATTCTCTGCGCATCCTCTTGTAACATATGGCACCATCTTAATCTCATTAATTTGGATGGGAGCCGCTATAATTAGATGGAAGAGAGTCAAAACAATTCAAGACCAAACTACATCATTAGTTAGATCAGTTGCAATTGGGAACGCAGAACTCGTCGGACAAGTTAGGAAACATCTGAAGGATCCTATGACTGTAGAAGTCGATGATGACCCATCCAAAACAGTTGATGATTTGTACCATTGGCAGTGGACCTACGAAATTTATGTATGTAGACGAGTGCAAACAAAGGACGGAACGGAAGAAAGATGTGCTTGGGAACAAGTTAGGCAAAAACATGGCTCCAGGGATTTCATCTTACATGATGGTACAGGGGGGATTGTAGTCAGACCACGAACATGGAAATGGAAACGTACTGAACTCGGTCAACATCTCGTCCGATGGGAATGTGCACATGATTTGAGAATTCGAGGATTATTGACCAATCTATTCACAAGTGGAGATGTCCGAAGACATCGTTGGACTCTTTATGGATTGAAAATAGGAGACCCGATTTACGTTACTGGTGAAGTTCAACCTCGTGAAGAGGAAGAGTTGAGAGATGAGGGAATTAAACCCTACAAAGACAGAGCAAGGAAGTCGGGTGCTGTCGAGGTAATTGGTAATGATGCACCTGGATTCCGTTCTTACCTTGAGCGAGGCTCTGAACTTGGTGCGATGTCAAATGCTAGGAGCGATATTGACTACTTTTTCCCAGCAGGCATCGTAGTAATAGGTGCAATGATGCTGTTTTCTGTTTGGGGATTTGCCTAATTCTAAGAAGGCTATTGTAATCTCCAAACTGGACCATCCGGGCTATCTTCAACAACAACGCCTAGTTCATTCAATTTGTCGCGTATCTCATCAGCACGAGGCCAGTCTTTGGAAGCACGAGCTTCTGCTCGCTCCTTCAATAGAGGCTCAACAATTGATTCGAGTTCGCTTCGTGCTGACTCTTCTTCAGCCATCATTTTTTGAATGGATTCATCAGTTGGAAGCAATCCTAGTATTTCTCCAGCAAACTCACTCAACCAACCAGCACCTGCCGCTAAGATATCAGCATCAGCACCGTTGTCAAGCAAACTGCGAAGTGAATTAACCACTGATTGAACCTCAACAACCGCATTTCTAGTATTGAAATCATCATTCATAGCAGTAGCGAAGCGTTTTGAAGCACTCTCAAGAATCTCCACGTCTCCCCAATCAGTAGTGCCAAAACTGTTCAAAGACTCACCGTATACAGAAACCATTCTCTTGTGATGAATACTTGATTCGTCGAGCATTTTTTGATTGAAATCAATTGGTTGACGGTATGGAGCATTAATCATAGTGTACCTCAACACTAATGGATTAACTTGCTCTAATGCATCCTTAATTGTCCAGAAATTACCTAGAGACTTACTCATCTTTTCTCCATCGACATTAATCATACCATTGTGAATCCAATATTGTACGACTGGATCATGTCCCAAACAACACTCTGATTGGAATATTTCAGCCTCATGATGAGGGAATAACAAATCAGTACCACCTCCATGAATATCGAATCTTTCACCTAGTAACTTGAGAGACATAGCAGAACACTCGATATGCCAACCCGGTCTTCCTTCGCCCCAAGGGCTTGGCCATGATGGCTCATTTGGTTTGGCTGACTTCCATAATGCGAAATCACGATGGTCACGCTTGCCAGAGCCGGTATCTGCGACCCTACCTCCTGCACCAGCTCGCACCATATCCAAAGATTGACCAGTCAATTGACCATACTTATCAGGAGATGTGTCAATCTCAAAGTAAACCCCATCACCTCCAACGTAGGCATGACCCTTCTGAATGAGAATTGAAATCATATCGATAATTTCAGGAATCGTTTCAGTTACTCTTGGATAATGATCGGCTCTAAGGACATTTAGTGCATCCATTACTTCAAAATAATCTGCAATATTCCTATTTGCAACTTCCAAGAAGTCC
This sequence comes from Candidatus Thalassarchaeaceae archaeon, assembly GCA_013330385.1. Classification (GTDB taxonomy): domain Archaea; phylum Thermoplasmatota; class Poseidoniia; order Poseidoniales; family Thalassarchaeaceae; genus MGIIb-O1; species MGIIb-O1 sp12570u. The sequence continues at coordinate 781 of DUIL01000037.1, read as the reverse complement.
ACTCCTTCTTCATTTGCTACAGAAATAATCTTGTCATCAACATCTGTAAAATTGGTAATAAAATTCACTTCATATCCGATATAACGCAGCCATCTAACAATGATGTCGAAAGCAATGGCTTGTCGCCCATGACCGATGTGACTAGGCGAATATGGAGTGATTCCACAAGCATAGAGTCCGACCTTTCCATCCTCTAGGGTTTCAAGCTCTCGCTTACTGCGAGAGCGGGTGTCGTATACCCTCAACGTCATAGTCTCAGAGTGTTGGATAAGCCATTGGGTCATGAACCCCGCGCCGCTTCAACGAGCGCGCGGTACAATCCTAGATGCCCTATCCTTTCGGGATGCCACTGAACTCCGACGCAGAATCTAAGGTCATTTCGCTCAACACCTTCAATCAAACTATCATGACTAGAATGAGCGTTAATTCGAAGAGAACCCGGGTCACTTACACCTTGATGGTGGGTTGAATTGGCAATTACATGAGAGCCCATAATAGATTGAAGAATGGTTCCTTCGATAATATCGACTCCATGCTCAGTAGCGACACCGTCCCAACCACCATGTTCCTCAAACCCAGGAGTCATTGGTAGATGTTGGTGCATAGAACCTCCATGTAATACACACATCATCTGCATTCCACGACAGATACCCAACAATGGAATGTCGTGTTCTATTGCCCCTTGAATCAGTGCAGCCTCGGATTCATCCTGCTCAGGATAAGTTTCCACAGTGTATTCCCCTGGCTCCTGTCCGTATAGAGTAGATTGCAAATCAGGGCC
>DUIL01000176.1 GCA_013330385.1 Candidatus Thalassarchaeaceae archaeon | reverse complement strand
TCAGGCCGCCTGGGACCTATTCAGACCCCCCTCTGGCAGAGAACTCCTACCCCCGCCCCCAACAAACACTCAGGGGAGTTGAGTGGAATAGGTCATGAACTGCAATCCCTCAGGCTCGACTCATTCCAGGAAGCATCTCGGGCTCTACGGGTACTGACAAACGCCCATCAAAAAGTTCATGCACACGAGAACTAATGGTCGCTACATCGAAAGCAGAACTTTCGTTCTCAATGACTGCGGCGTCCGTCCAACCTTGTTGAAGCCTCACCCGCGATCCTCCAACAACAAAAACTTGCCCATTGATCCCTTTCGCCTCGTCACTACCAAGATAGGCAACGAATGGCGCTACATTCGCTGGCGCCCATTCATCAAATCCAGATCTTGAACCCATCGAATCTCCACCGAAAGCGTGCTCTGTCATACGAGTTCTAGCCCGAGGGCAAACAACGTTTGAACGGACACCGTATCTCGCCAACTCGCGCGCTGCTGTGAGAGTCATAGCGATGATTCCGCCCTTAGCAGCTGCATATGCCACCTGACCAGGATTACCAAAAAGGCCCACTTCCGACGCCGTGTTCACAACGCTTGCACTGACGGGTACACCGCTCTTCGAAGCAATCCGCCACCGTCTAGCCGCATGATGCAACATTGCTGCGTGTCCCCTGAGGTGTACAGAAATCACCTCATCCCATTCCCCAGAAGTGAGTTTGGCGATAGTGCGATCTCTTAAATTCCCCGCGTTATTGACAAGAATATCTAACCTACCGAATTCATCAAAGGAACGCTCTACTAGAGCACTAGCCTCTTTCCATGAAGAAACATCTGAATTATCAATAATCGCCGTTCCTCCAGACTCTCGAATCTGGGTCACGACTACCTCAGCCGCCTCTTTATCGGCAACATTGTCTCCAAGGCCACAGCCGAGATCATTCACGATTACTGCTGCACCCTCAGCAGCCAGACACATTGCCTCGGCTCGCCCAATACCCCTTCCTGCCCCTGTAACTACAGCCACCTTGTCATCAAGTATTCCCATGGATCAAATATTCTTTCGCTTTAGTGAGTCTTTAACGAAATCACTCTTGTTGGTTCACGACGATCGAAATCCCAGAACACTTCGTGCAATCAAGGACCTCTGAATCTCTGATGTTCCTTCCCCGGTTTCATATACCAATGCATCCCGCAAATACCTTCCAACCGGAAATTCGCGCATCATCCCGTAGCCACCCAGGATATGGACAGCTTCCTTCGCAATAGAAACAGCTAACTCTGAACAGAGCAACTTGGTCATGGACGCTTCTACATCACAAGGTCTCCCACGATCTGCCAACCAGGCCGTTCGATAGACCATCCAGCGGGCCATTTCTATCCCCGAGACCATATCTGCGATCTTGAACGCAATTCCTTGGAAAGAACCGATTGGTCGACCAAACTGTTGTCGTTCTTTCGCATACTCTCTAGCAGTTTCATAAGCCCCCCGTGCAATCCCTAAACAATTGGCTGCTACACCAATTCTGCCGATTGATAGCGTACGCAATACATCAGGAAATCTTCCTTCTTCCAGCCCGATCAATCCTTCTGCTGGAATTCGACAATCTTCGAAATAGAGTTCTGCGGTTTCCGAACCGCGAATTCCTTCCTTCTTCATCTTGTCCGATATGACAAGGCCAGGAGTATCACGATCGACCAAGAACAGACTCATCCCACCCATACCAGCGTCCTGATCTGTGTATGCCACAACGATGACATAGTCACATATAGGTGCATTCGTTATGAAACACTTACTTCCGTTGAGAACGTAGTCTCCTCCGATCCGTTTGGCCGTTGTTTTGATTGAGCGCACATCTGAGCCTCCTTCGGGTTCTGTCAATGCAAAGGATCCGATTTTTTCCCCAGCCAACGCCGGCCGAAGATATTCAGTTTTTTGGGTTTCAGTTCCAAAAGAGAATATTGGCCAGGTTGCTAGATGCGAATGACCCGAAATACTACTTGCAAAACTCTGCCACATGCATGATATTTCTTCTCGTACTAGGCAATCAGACACTCGATCTAGGCCTTGTCCACCAACATCTATAGGGTAGGTAATCCCTAAGAGTCCCAATTCCCCCGCCACCTTAAAGAGGTGCCGCGGAAAAGTTTCTGTTTCTTCCGCTTGCCAAATCAATGGTTGGAGAACATCATTGGCAAATCGTTTAGCTGTTTCCTGTATTTGGATCTGTTCTTCAGTTAAATCAAAATTCAGCATTGAACCTATATTCCTAATATTCTCTTTGCATTATCTAACAGAATCTTTTGTTTAATTTCTTCCGAAAATCCTAAGTCAGTGAAATCAGATAGCCACCGTTTTGGTGAAATATATGGATAATCGGTTCCAAACAGAGCTTTATCCTGCAATCTCGTACCAATTTCTTTCTTTAATTCCTCTGGAAAGTATTTCGGTGACCAACCCGATAAATCAATGACAACATTCGCTTTATGTAAAGCTATAGCAATCATTTCACTCTGCCACGGCCATGCTGGGTGGGCACAAATGATGGACAAATCGGGAAAGTCAGCCGCCACCTCATCTATATAGATTGGTCGTCCATAGTCCAATAACAGTCCGCCACCTCCAGGCAGTCCTGCACCCAGACCTGTAGTTCCACAATGCATTAGCACGGGTATCTCCAATTCACAACACAACTCCCACATTGGATAGAACTGGCGATCGTTGGGCCGAAATGCCATCGCTATCTGTTGAACTTTTAGTCCTCTTAATCCTAAACATTCAACTGCACGCCGTAATTCCGAAAGCGCAGTTTTTCCCCGCCATGGATCAACACTAGCGAAGCCCATAAAATCATTTGGAAATTCTTCCACAATTGAGGCTACATAATCATTTGTCACAGGGGGAAGGCCAGTAGCTGATCGCGTATCCCAAGCAAGGAGAACACCAAATACACCTTCTTCGCGGAACTCCTCTGCCATCTCTGTCTCTGTTTTAATCGGAACCGTTTTTCGAAAATATTTCTCAGCTGCGTCTGCGTAGTGACCCATCGCGTTCGAAAGAAACTCTTTGGTTCCAGGATGAACATGTACATCGATTGCCGTATACGTTTTCGTCATTACAGAATACTCCACATCTTTGATTAAAAACCTCCACGCCGTTTATTCACAACCTATTTCGACGATTGTCTCTTTACAGAACTCAAAATTCTAAACCCTATTCTCTCACTAAACTAGATTCTCCGACCTTGACAGTCAGAATCGCTATTTTGTCTGGCAGTATATTTAGCAATATCTCAATCCCGAATTTTCTTTTGAAACTATGATTCAGCAATTCGAATTTCCGACAAAGCCAAAACTCCTTCCTCAGTAAGCAGTCCACGAAGAACTATATGCGCTGCAGAATTTGCAACATCTTCTGGCTTCCATTTTCCGGGTTTATACCAACGTGCAATCCAATTGCATGCACCAAGTACTAAGAAAACTGCAAGTTTCGGATCAAAATCATCAATTAGATAGCCAAGTTCTTGTGCTTGTTGGAAGACATCAATAACTCGTTGATTGTAACCTGTTCGAACTTTACGAATCTTTTCTCGCTCATTAGGATCAAGATTGTGTTCTTCTTCGAACATAACTGCCACAATTTGAGAATGATTTGTAGCAATCGTTGCGTGACTATGAATGAGTGAATACAATGTTTCGAGAGGACCAAGTTTCTTTTCGCTAATTTCAAATGCAGCCTCTACTAAATGTGACTGCGCATTGTTATGAATGGCAAGGAGAAGTTGTTCTTTCCGTGAATAGTAATAGTAGAGAGCAGGGCGCGTCACATCGAGCCTTTTCGCAACATCCTCTAGATTCATTCCGTGATAGCCTCGTTCATCCATCAATTCGGTTGCTACACGAACAATCTTTTCTCGTGATAATCTCTCTCGCTTTGCTGTCAAGACTTT
>DUIL01000171.1 GCA_013330385.1 Candidatus Thalassarchaeaceae archaeon | reverse complement strand
CAGGCTGAACATTTGGTCTTGCCACTAGTTAGTTCCTCAGGTGTTGAGGTCATTCAGCTCGTCTTGCAGATGCTTGGCCAACCAATAGTGCAGAGTATCGCTGCCCATTTCGACGAGAGTTGAATTGAGGAATGCGGCGACGAGTGAGTCACGAGCCTCCGTGGTATTGAAGCCTCGCGACTCCAAGTAGAACATTTGCTCTTCATCGACCGGTCCGTTGGCAGTACCATGGCCACAGCCAACGACGTCATGCTCGCTGACTTCGAGTTCAGGAATTGAGTCGGCTTCGGCCTTTTCAGATAGTAGTAGATTGTGGAATAGTTGCCCTGCGTCAGCACCTCTCGCGCCCTTGGCGACTCGTAGCATTCCGGTTCCGACAGTGCGTGAATTGCCACCACAAGCCGAATGCCAATCGAGGCGACTGAATGTCTCGGGAGCGTCATGATGAATCTCAACGTGATGGTCGAGGTGCATATCGCTTGCCGATAGGATTGAGCCGAGGACATTCAGATGGCCCCCGGTCTCGCCCATTTTGTAGCGAAGGTCAGCCTTGGTACGCTCGCTTCCTGAACTGACAGTTCCAGCTTTGACCTGTGCGTCTCGTCCAATTGCAATGCTGTCGACGCGTAAAAGAGTCCCCGAATCAGTGTGTCCGATGACCACATCGTTCAGAATCGAGCCATCACCGATTCGACCGCTGCGTAGGATTCCTGTCCAAGGCGATGCGCCACTAATCTGTGTAATCAATTCGAATTCACAGTGGCGACCAATATCGAGGGCAAGGTGCAGAGCACATGGAGAATCACCTGTGTCGATGTCGAGAATGATTGGTGCACTGGCGATGAAATTATTCTCTGTGCGAAGTGTGTAAATGGAGCCACCAGCTGCGGCGCGGATGAATGAAGAAGTTACTTCATCCGATTCAGGAAGAACCTCTGCGCCGACGATTCCTTCTTCTATGGAGATACCAACCAGAGCCACATTCTCATCGAGACAAGAGAGAGTGAGTTTTGGTGTAGTGGCAGCTGGAATTTCGCTCAAATCGCCGCTAGGATGCACTCTCTTCCAGGGGGTGTAGCGCCACAGATGGTCAGCCCTGTCTGGCTCATCGAGAGACTTGTACAGGCTCGCAGGATCCATGTTTAATTCACCAATCTTCTATTCTCAAGCCTCTTTTTGTCTCTGCGTTCGATTTTTCCAGCAGAAGAAATTCAGCCAATACTCCCTTCCATTTCTAGGGCCATCAATTTGTTTAGTTCAACCGCGTATTCCATTGGGAGTTCACGAGTAAAGGGCTCAAAGAATCCGTTGACAACCATCGCCAGAGCCTCCTCTTCTGCGTGACCTCGGCTCATCAGATAGAACAGCTGCTCATCGCTCACCTTCGACACACTCGCCTCATGCTCACAACGTGCAGTCGGGTTAGCTACCTCCATGGTAGGATAAGTGTCTGAGCGCGAATTTTCGTCAAGGATGAGCGCGTCACAGACGACATTGAGTTTGCAATTTTCTGCTTTCGGTGAGACTGTAACAAGTCCGCGATACGAACCGCGTCCTCCGTCCTTTGAAATCGACTTTGAGAGAATCTTCGAAGTCGTGTTGCTTGCGAGGTGATGAATCTTCGCTCCAGCATCTTGGTGCTGACCTTTTCCTGAATATGCGACTGAAATCACCTCAGCGTGACTACCTTCTCCTTTGAGAATAACAGCTGGATATTTCATCGTCAGCCTGCTGCCGATGTTGCCATCGACCCATTCGATTTTGGCGTTCTTGTGGGCGATGCCGCGCTTGGTCACCAAATTGTAGACATTCGTGCTCCAATTCTGCACCGTGCTGTAGCGGATGTGAGAGCCCGGGAGGGCGATGAGTTCGACAACAGCGGAATGGAGTGAATCAGTGGAGTAGGTTGGGGCTGTGCAGCCTTCGACGTAGTGGATACTACTACCCTCGTCAGCGATGATTAGAGTACGCTCAAACTGACCCATATTCTTCGCATTGATACGGAAATATGCCTGAACGGGCATCTCGACGTGGACACCCTTTGGGACGTAGATGAATGAGCCACCAGACCAAACAGCGGTATTCAAAGCGCTGAATTTATTGTCTTGGTAAGGAACGACTGAACAAAACCACTTCTTGACGATTTCAGGGTATTCTCGCAGTCCTGAATCCATGTCTAGGAAGATGACTCCTTGCTGTTCGAGATCTTCTCGAATCGAGTGGTAAACCGCTTCGGATTCGTACTGCGCGGTGACTCCCGAGAGCCACTTCTGCTCAGCCTCGGGAATACCGAGTTTGTCGAAGGTGTTACGGATGTCCTCGGGAACATCATCCCAGTCATCCTCCGTGCCTTCACCCGAGCGTAGAAAGTAGCAAATCTTGTCGAAATCGATATTTTTGAGCATCGACATATTTCCCCAAGTCGGCATCGGCCGATTCTCAAAGTGATGGTAGGCCTTGACGCGGATTTCAGTCATCCACTCAGGCTCGTTCTTGATAGCTGAGATGTCGCGGACGACCTGCTCGGAGAGGCCGAAATCGAAGCGTATTGTGGCGTTTTCAGGATCGTGCCAGCCGGCCTTATACTCGCCAACTGCATCATGTGCTTCTTTTGCTGCTATTTTCTCCCCTCCTTGTTTTTCTCTGAACCGTTCTCTTCTTTTCCCTGCCCACTTTGAATAACTCACGCCGTGTTCTCGGCTTCGTCAGATGACTCTTCTGTTTGATCTTCTTCGAGCCAATCATAACCACGCTCTTCGAGTTCGAGGGCTAGTTCTGGCCCCCCTGTTTTGACGATTCTCCCCTTGATTAGGACGTGCACCTTGTCGGGTTGAATATGTTCGAGGATTCTAGAGTAGTGAGTAATGATTAATGCTCCAGATTCACTACCGCGAATTACTGCGTTGATTCCCTTTGCGACAGTGCGGATTCCATCGATGTCGAGTCCCGAATCGGTCTCATCGAGGATAGCTAACTTCGGTCGCAACAGCATCAATTGGAGAATCTCAAAGCGCTTTTTCTCACCTCCGCTGAATCCGTCGTTGACATATCGTCCGAGGAAAGAAGGGTCAAGGTCTAGTTCTTTCATCGCCTGTTTGAGTTGTTTGCGGAAACCGCTTCCCTTCGCTGCTTCTTCTCCTCGAATTGCAGCGACGGACTTACGAAGGAAGTTGCCAACCTGAAGCCCGGGAACTGCCTGAGGGTACTGAAAAGAGAGGAATACGCCGGCTCGAGCCCTCTCCCATGGCTCCATTTCCAAGAGATTCTCGCCCTCGAGTTCGACGTATCCTTCGCTAACTTCGAAGTCAGGGTGACCCATTATTATGTTCGCAGTGGTGGTTTTTCCACTGCCGTTTCTACCCATGATGGCATGGATTTCACCAGAAGGAATTTCGAGGTTAATTCCGCGAAGGATAGGAGTTTCATCGATTCCAGCGTGCAATTCGCGAATACCGAGGATAGGGATGTCAGATGCCATAAGGTCGCCCGATTCTGCCGTGTAATGGCCCCTTTTGAATCCGACCGTCATAGACGGTCGTGAAAAATAGCATTTGTTAATGGTCAATCAGAAGTAGGGGGAGCATCACCGCATGTCATGGCCGACGAGGATGAACTGGCAGAAACTTACCGCCTCCAAGTTGAATCTGCGATTGCTCAAGAGGCTCAGAGAAGGGTAAGTGAGAAACATAATCCTGAGGAAATTGAGCGACTTAGAAATCTTTCAATTCTCACTCTAACTCGTTCTAATCACCCGGATCTGATTCCGGCATTGATGTCGAGGCTTGGACCCGTGAGGGCTGCGTTGGATGGCCATGGGGGCAGTGTGATTATTTCTTCATTTACTGAAGAGATACTTAACTCCGGTTCACAGGCTCTATCTCTTGTGATTTCTCTTGATGGTGCATGCATTTCTTGTGGCGCAGCACCGGGTACTCTGAAAGGCATTCAGGACGATCTTCTAATGGATGAAGAGGTGATTTCAGTTCAATTTGATTCTTCAATGCTTGAATGGTTTGATGAAATACAAAGAGAATTCATTTTGAAATACGGGGAAGTCAGTTTCGTAGAGGTGTGATTATGGTTGATTTTAGTCGTCTGAAAATGACTTCAATACTTTGATCGCATCTGGTGCCAATCCTAGTACTGTCAATTCACTTCCTTCGATTAGTTTTGTGTCGGCCCCTGCCGCTCCTGCGATATCATATGCTCCGGCTTTACCTTGCCACGATTTACTGGTGATAAGTTGCATTAATCTGTCTTCATCAAGTTCTACAAACTCTACAACTGCTGATTCAGTCCGTATATCTGCAGTCCATCCCCCGTGTAATTTACGTTCGCCAGCCCCTCCTGGTGGGTAAATTATTGCAGTTGACGACCAGACTCTGTGTCTGTTCCCCGAAAGTCGTAATAGCATGGCCATTGCATGTTGAGCATCATCTGGTTTCCCTAGAGGCATCAGGGGGTCATCGGGGTCGGAAACAATGGTATCTGATACAATAACAAGATCGAATGATTCTTGATTTGCTAACTTACTGATGACTTGCTCCTCTACTGCAGCATGAGCCTTAGCCATACAAATGAATTCGACCTGTTCTTCAACAGGAGCCCCCCATCTGGACTTCGGCTCTTCAAATCTTAGTGCACGTGAAGTGATTTGCAAATTTTGCAAATTTTCCTCTAACCATGATTTGCGTCTATGAGAAGCGGATGCAAGTAGAATTTGAAGCAATTAAGAACCTCACAGGTTGATACGTAGAGCACAAATTGGGCAGCGAGTGACGGTCAATTCAGTTGATACTTCAAAGCGGCTTGAACAGTCTGGGCAAATCACTGGCCGATTAAGTGGTGGTAATCCTGCTATTTCAGGCATAGGTATTCCATTTTCTAATGTTGGAATTGGAGGCATTTCTGCATCCATGGGAAGGGGTAAATTATCTGCTATTTGTGCTTCAATAGCTCTTTTTTCCCGTCGTGAGCGCCGAGAAATGTTTGTATTTTCGGAGTCATCCACTACTTCGACTATTGACGATGTATCAACTTCCTCTACAGCGATGTCATCTTCATCGATGACATCAACAACATCCTCCTCTAAAATTACTACTCCTTCGGCTTCTTTCTTTCTTCGTCCACTTCTCCAGCGAATTGCGCGTGCAGTGAGAACTCCTAGAATGATTGTACAGAGGAGAAGAACTGCAATTGCAATACCTCCTAACAAGATATTGAAGGATCCTTCATCAAGGCCCAAACTCAATCTAATCTGCTCAATGATATCACCTGGTTGGGTTACAGGAGAGGAGTCATCAATTATTGCTCGAATTACCCATCCCTGACTAGTTGTATGTATCATTACAGCATCACCCCCATTCGGCGCACGATTAACTGAGTGAAGCCATCCTTCAGTTACGCGATTTGAAATAGCTATCCATTCCGATTCTGCATTCATCATTCCATACTGTATTTGAGGGCCATTAGGGCCAACCATGTCGTGAATTATCTGAACTCCACGAACAGTTTCGAGTAGAAATAGCCTTGACATACCCATGACTCCCATTTGCTTTGAGAGATTTCCAACGGTGTTAAATGAGTCATCAGTAATCTTCACGATTAACTCTGCATCCAACCCAATTCCCTCTCTCCATCCAACCAATAATCGATCTTCTTCGTTAATGACCTGAACTTTCATTTGTGGAACTGATGCATCATCTCCAACAGCCTTTTTGTACGACCATGAAGAGATATCAAGGTCTCCATGAGCGTACCATAGGCCTAACCTATCTATTCCCGATGTGTCATTTCTCATTGACTGAAATAGGATATGACCATCTTCCTCTCCAAACTCAATTTGTACAGGATCAGTCTGTCCAGCGACTACATCGATATCTGAAATGACATTTGGAGTTAGAGACCAGTCATTAGAAGACGTAGGTGCATCAGCTTGTAGGACGAAGACACTGGTCAAATCTTGATTAGTCCCTCCGGTGAGACGGTCTCTATGATAACCAGACACTACAATATCGGTTTTTTCAACATCAATATCAACTCCCCAATATAACCCATCCGAGAGTAATATTGGTTCCATCAAGTCCTGTATTGGTGCCATCTCACAACTTGAATCAATTGTAGAATAGGAGAGGGTCTGTTGTAAGTAACCATTAGTGTCTAAGTATCTTCTAGTCCAAACGATATGAGCGGTTCCATCACTGGTGGCGGATGCAGCAAAATCTCCAGACCAGGTTTCTTCAAGCATATTTGTGCAAGCAGTCATACCCCGATTTGAATTCAATCTGTAAAGTGAAAGGCCACCTTCCTTACTTGCCACCACAATTCCTTCACCTCCCATTTCTATTATTTGTACGGGTGTTTCACCAGGAAGGAAATTCATTTCTCGTCCGCCCGAAACAGCGGACTTGTCAATTAAAGCAACCCATTCGATTTGGTTATTATTCCAATCCAAGTCGGCCAAGTCAGTGCCAGATAGTGTAATTCTGAATTCAAAAGCCCCTGCGTCTCTGCCCAACATTGCAAAATTGACATATTCGGAATTGGCTCCTCCAATGCTTGGAATCACGGTTGATGAGGTTAGTTCCCATCCTCTTTCAGTCTTGAGTAATATCTTCGCTTCAACACTATTTGCTGTACTTGATCCAAGATTATCTATGCGTGCTGTAATTTGGAACGGCTCGTTTGGCCTTGGTATTTGTGGAATGGTGCTTATTGCACCATGGCTGAATGAGAGATCTACACCTTCAGGTCTTGGTGTGATTGGGAATTCGATACTAATGTCATTATTTGTTTCATCAATTTCAATAATTGAATCACCAGGGTCAAGAGAAACCGTAACTGTTCTAGTGCCAACATCAAGTGGATTCCAATATAGGGTGACTTCAACAATATCTCCTGAATCTATAGAAGGAATTGTTTGTTCATATTTTCTTGACCCTTCTTCAAGCAAGTAAACGACTACATTAGTAGCTGCTTGATCTCCATCATTACGGATCTCTGCACTTACATCTACGAATGAATTCACATATGTCTCAGCTAGAGGTATACCCCATCGAGATACGGAAGGGCTACTGCGGAACAATAAGTCCGGTGCGGGAGGGTCATTGTCAATTTCAATAGTAATTCTAACCTCTTCTGAGCGAATTTCTCCACCACTAATCATCCTAAGGGAGATTCGGTGTGTTCCATCTGGAAATTGAGTGCTGTCCCAATTGAAATTGAACATACCCGACGAGCCTCCAGACCCTGCGTAATTTGTTTCATCGAACCAATCTTCTTTTCCAATTCTCCATTGAAGAGTGCCCCCGTTCACAGTCTCATACTCACCTTGGAATTGCACATCACCTTCGACTGTAGATTGTCCTGTGGGCTTTGTAACGGATATTGAAACACGACCAATTTCATGATCTTGCCTTTGGGTTTCACTCCATTGATCCCATTCGTTACGAGCCTGTAGGTAAATTCGAATTTCTTCAGCATTAATTTCATCTTCTTCAAAATCCGGAATTGAGAACATTGTAGACCAATTGGCTGTTCCTTCGGCTTGGTGCCAATCAACTAAGACGACTTCTTGCGTAGGCGATCCTTCAGGCCTATGTGTGTAAGTGACTTTAGCTTGAACCTCTTCTACGGTTCCGTTATCTTCCGCGTCCTCGTCGATATGACCTCTTATGGAATAAGTCTCCCCTTCTACAAGCCACAAGTCTCGTTCGGGTCGCTCAACAACGAGCCACTCACCTTCACCAACAGGAGGTGGGTCTGTGTTGTTATTTTCGCCACCACCACTTCCTTCACCTAACATTTCTGCAAGAATCAAATTACCGTCAATAATACCAAATCCATATTTGTCATTCCAAGTTTCCGAAGCACTGCTAGATGCATCTCCTTTTTGTTCTGAATTTTCTCGTAATAATTCTTTGACTTCATCCGGATATAGGTCCATTCCTTCTTCTTCTGAGATTTGTAGTATTACAGCAACGAAACCAGCAACTGCGGGGCAGGCCATGCTTGTTCCACTCATCTCAACATAACTATCTTCGGCTAGAGGTTTTGGAGTACCCGGTAATTGACTTGAGGAGGCTGCATGGCTAGAGGATAGTATGTCACTTCCTGGAGCGACAACATCGGGTTTTAGTTCATCTTGATCATCTTCATCACCATCGTCTTCCCTTGGTCCTGAATTTGAATAGGAGGCGATTGAATCATCACCACGGTCAATTGTATCTTTGTCATCAATCGAACCTACAGTGATCGCTGAGTCAGCAGCACCTACTGAAGTAACTCTTCGACGCCCATCATTTCCAATTGCTGCAACAGGCACAACACCTTCGTCTGCTGCAGCATCTACTGCTCGTGCATCGGCATTAGTTCCATTGTCACCGGGGTCATCTCCATTTGGGTCTCCAAAGCTGCCGAATGACATTGACATAACTTGTATACCAACGCTAGAATCATTATTCCCCCAATCGGTATCTGCATTAGCGGCTACCCAATTGATGCCCTTGAGCGTGGCAGCAGAATTTGTCCCACCCGCATCCGTCATGACCTTGACATCAACAAGGTAAGAACCAGGTGCATACCCCTGATTCACACGGCGTGAATCTCCAGTTCCCAGGGCTATTCCTGCAACATGAGTTCCATGTCCATCTCCATCATCAGGATCGTGGGTTCCTTCATTATTGCAATCATTTTGATTCCATGAGGTAGCATCACAGCCCGCAATCCACTTTGGATCAGCCAAATCATCTGGATCATTTTCATTGTCGTCATTTTCATCTGAAAAATCATCTAGCGAGAAGTGTTCATTATCCACTCCAGTATCTAGAATGGCGATTACAATTCCTGAACCATCATAACCAAAATCACGCATTGTTTCTTCGTATCTATCGGAATCACGAACTTTGGAACCTCTAGGTGCTGTGTCTAGATAGGGTACTATGACATTTTGTTCCTCAATCATTACCACTCCATCGAGTTGCCATATCTCAATTAAGGCACTAACGGGAACATGATCTAGAACCATACTGTCTAGTATATCCATTTGGAAGAACCAAGAACCATCCTCTTCCCAACCATGAGACTCTAGCACATTTCGCAGAGCTGCAAGATCATTAGGTCCAGGATGCCAAGCATAGTCGACGACTATGGCAACAGTATCTCTTCCATCAATACCGATAATAGCAGTAGGTGAAATTGATTCTCGCTGCCCCGCAATTATTTTTTGTAGTCTATCATCCATCCCATCGGAATCAAAATCATACCAATAACCAAACCACCACCCGGGTTCTTCAACTGGGAATCCTGCGTCAAATGGAGGTATTCTTATCGATCTATCAATGTCCTCGCACTGGTTTTCTCCACACATCAGCACAGGAGGCCAAGATTGTTCTCTTTCCACCTCAATATTTTCAATATCTGCCTCATTTACTGTCGGAAAGGCAGAGGATGCGATACTAAAATCGAGCATGATGAGCATCGCTGCTATGAGCAGCGGATGTAGATTCAGTCGACTTCCAGACATGGCTCTGCAAGCAGAGCCTGCCTCGTTCGGGGTATAAGCCGAACCCGTCTTGGTGCCCAGAAAGTGTCATCATGGCCATCTCAGGTGTTTGTTCGAATGTGCACAATAAAGTGTGCAAACTTCACCATTCAATTGTGGAAATACCTCTCCATCACAAACCGGACAAATGACTTGTTCTGCTAATTCTTCCAACCATGCTCTGCGTGTTTCTAATTCATCACCTTCTTCACGTAGTTTACGCATAATTCTAGCAGCTTCACCTTCGAGTTCCTTCCCCGCTTCAGTCCAAGGGTCTGAATCGATGCTTCCCATATTCGCCGTTGCAGTATCACGAGCGGCTTTAGATGCACTAGAACCAGCAATCGAAATATCCGTCGCATCATCCAAAGGAGAAGGTGCACCTTTAGCAATCAGTCGAGCCAGTGCCCAAGCCAGCATGAAGCCTCCTAAATGCGCCATGTGAGCCACATTAGAGAATCCTTCTCCTTGTTCGATTTGATACATATTGTATACTTCTAATCCAAGTCTAAATGCAGCAATCATCCATACTGGCCAAGCCCGAATAAAGAAGAGTAATGG
>DUIL01000108.1 GCA_013330385.1 Candidatus Thalassarchaeaceae archaeon | reverse complement strand
TCAGTCCTTACAATTCCTCTATCCAGAGGTTGATTCTCATGGACACGTGTTTGAGGTTGCTTTAGGTTACAACATATCCTTCGCATTCCCATTCCATCGCGTCTCAAGTAATCTGATGGATCTCATCATTCTCACTCTATACATGGGTTGGCTACATGTCATGCTTGGCTTAGTCATGGGATTCCGTGACGTCCTACTTATTGGAAACGGACACGGTGGAATTGGTCTAGTTGCTGCTTTCTTTGAGAAGGGCACATGGATGCTTCTCCTTATTGGAGGTCTTCTCTTCACCCACGCATACATTGGTTCACATGCTGAATTCCTAAACATAGGCGTTGCATTGATTGGAGTATCAACAGTACTTCTGATGTGGACTCTCTATCGCTATCACGGCCTTGACCTTCCTATCGCCATAATGATGGGACCAATTGAGGCATTAGGTATGATGCCGACAGTCATATCTTATGTTCGATTATTCGCAGTTGGTGTAGTCGGTGTCAAGATTGCTGAAACCGGCAATCACATGTTCTATGACAATATTACAATGGATGAGCCATTCATGGCTGTCATACTATTCATCGGTTGGTTCGTCGTCCAAGCATTCGCTTGGGTACTCGGCGTCTTCAGCCCTAACATCCACGCGGCCCGATTGCACATGGTCGAGTGGATGAAGCAATACTACGATTCCAGCGGCAAACCGTTCTCGCCATTCGGCGGAACGTCCCGATTTGTGGAGGGTGAGTAATCATCAGTCTGCCGTGGATAAAAAATTTGGAGGAATAAGAAATGAAGACAAACACAATGAAAGGAATAACTCTGCTTTTCGTGCTTTTCGTCGTTGCATCTTTTGCAACTGGCGTTCAAGCAGCTGAAGAAGCGGTACGCGACCAGACCTCGGCATATGCGGCTCTTGGAGCCGGAATTGCTCTTGGTCTAGCAGGAATAGGAACTGGCCTCAGCCAGGGACCAATTGGTGCAGCATCTGTAGGCATGATTGCCGAAGATCGCGGCCGAATCGGTCACGCAATTCTATTCACCGCTCTACCAGAGACCATCGTTCTATTCGGTTTTCTAGCAATGTTCTTGATGCCCGGTCTAGTCTGAGCATCACGCTGAAAATCGAAAAATTACGAATCAAAAAAAGGTGAAAAGATGACACTGGATGTGCTAGCTAACGAAATCGCGGCTAAGGCTAAGGCCGAAGCTAAGGCGATTACAGATGCAGCCCGTGCGCAAGCGAAGGGCATCAAAGCCGAAGCCAAGGCTGAGGCTGATGCTGCTAGATCAGAAATGGTCGCACGCG
The DNA here is from genome assembly GCA_013330385.1 of Candidatus Thalassarchaeaceae archaeon. Lineage (GTDB taxonomy): Archaea > Thermoplasmatota > Poseidoniia > Poseidoniales > Thalassarchaeaceae > MGIIb-O1 > MGIIb-O1 sp12570u. Next base: position 2,237 of record DUIL01000108.1, on the reverse strand, counting down.
CGGAGCGAGAGAGTAGCCAGTTGTCAGTGGAAGTCGTGGCATCAGCCCGACAAGCAAACCAGAAGCGAGAACTTATCGCACGACGCGAGGAGTTGGATGCTACTTGGAATACGGTGCAAGCAGAGGTGGCCTCGGCCGACCTCAAAGGACGCGCTGACATTCTGAAGTCTCTGCTTACAGAGGCTAAGGGTGCCGGCGATGGAATGGTTCTGCACCCTGTATCCATTGACAGAAAGGCGCTTACAGACCAAGGCTTCGACCTTGGAGACGACGTCGACGGATTGGGTGGATTCACCCTAGAGTCCACAGACGGATCTATAGTGCTGGATTTCCGCTTTGATAGCCGGCTTGAGGATGCTTGGAAAAGCAACCTCGGGGCTGTTAATGAAGCGATGTTCGGAAACTGAATGAGGTGAATGAATGGCGAGGATGACTAGTGGCCGCTCGAATATGGCAAATGCTGGAGCGCGTGCAAAGGCGCGTAAGGCATCGCTAATCGACGCCACGCGTATGCGACAACTCCTACAGCAGGGTACTGATTCAATCGGTGCCAGCATTGGAGATTTCGGATATCGTTCCGAGATGGACGTCTATTCCACTCGTATGGGTGGTTCGGATGCTATCGAAGCAGCGCTCAGTCACAACCTCGATAATGACCTCGATTCAGTACTCGACTTCTGCCAAGGAAACCTCAAAGGGTTAGTGGCAATTTATGTCGAGCGCTATCACTATGATAAAGCGAAGACTGTTCTCAGGGCAGTTCACAAAGGTGCTTCAGATGAATTGATTGCAGATCAAATTCTACCTGAAGAGAACCCAAAGAACTCTCTCTGGTTACAAATTGTGCGAACTACTGAGACTGTTCAGGAAGCCGCTGATGCAATGGCAGGATCCCCTTGGGGCCGATGCTTAGCTAAACTTGAGGGTGAACCATCTCTTCAAGAGATGGAAGATGCCCTTGACAGACAATACTACGCCAACTCACTCGTTGCAGTACGTGGCAAGGATGCAAATCCACAGATGCTACGCTACATGCGTACCGAGATTGATCATCGAAACATCATAAATCAATTCCGTGCTCTTCGACAGAATCTCTCTGTTGAGACGCGCGCGAACCTAAACATACCGGGAGGCAGAATCGGAGATGCTGTGCTACGCGCTGCTACTCAAGCTGATTCGGAGGAGGCATTGTTAGATGCCCTCCGTCGTGCGAACGCCTTCAACGATTCTGGCTTTGAAGAAGCCCTATTGGAGTCTAATAAATCTAGATCACTTGATCCAGTTTTCAATCTCCTACGTAACCAGAGATTAGCGATGCTGAAGAGATTTTCACATCTCAATCCGGTCTCTGCTTTCCCGGTAATATATTACATTCAAGCGAAGGTTCTGGAAGTCCAGAATCTGCGTCTGCTCGTGCGCGGTAAGGCTGCTGGTCTCAGTGATGAGGTCATCGAAGCGCACTTATTTGTCTGAGGTGAAAATAATGGAAATCGCAGTAGTCGGTACGCCTGAATTCACTCTTGGATTCCAACTCGCCGGCGTTACACGCCTGCACCACCCCGAGAATCTTGAGGGGACCGCAAAGGTTCTTCGAGAACTTCTCGAACAATCAGAGATCGGTATAGTCGTAATCGATAGTGCCGAACTCACCCAGATGTCAGATAGGTTGCGTCAGCAACTTTCTGATAGCATCACACCCACAGTTTTGGGTATAGGGACTGAAGAGGATAATACCCTCCGAGAGTCTATCAAGTCAGCTCTTGGAGTTGACCTATGGAAGTAATTCCAAAAAAAAGAATAAAGGAAGTGAAAATATGAGTGAAGAAAACGGAGTGATTTATCGCATTTCAGGACCAGTTGTTACCGCTATGGGTATATCGCCACGAATGTATGAAGTTGTACGCGTTGGCGATGAAGGTCTGATGGGAGAAGTCATTGAATTGCATGGAGATCAATCGGTTATTCAGGTGTACGAGGAAACCTCGGGCATCAGTCCTGGAGAACCAGTTATCAGAACAGGTCAGACTTTGTCTGTCCAATTGGGACCAGGTCTATTGACTAAGATCTACGATGGGATTCAGCGTCCTCTTCCAGAATTGGAACAGACGATGGGTGTTTTCATCACACGTGGTGTTGACGCAGACGGTCTAGATCTCGAGAAGATTTGGGATTTCGCCGCTACTGCAAAAGCAGGTGACGAGGTCGCTCCGGGGGCAGTTCTCGGTACAGTTCAAGAA
>DUIL01000005.1:3289-4963 GCA_013330385.1 Candidatus Thalassarchaeaceae archaeon | reverse complement strand
GGAGATACGGGTTCATGGTGGTGGTCATCATCATGATGTGCACCGCCGGCTTCAATTACGAACGGTTCAACATCAACAACTATGCATGTATTTGCTAATGCTAACTTGATGTCGTGGGCTCTGTCCATTTCAACCCAGCCATCGATAACGAAGGCATGGTCTGTGACTGCAACCTTGACTGGAGATGTTTTCAAATCGTGGTCTCTTTCAAGTAATTCAAGACCACAAAGAAGTTCTTCACCATTTTCTAATGACCAAGATTCAACATCAGAATTGAGTGATTCTCTCTCGTTTAGAAGTTCAACACGCTCACCTGCTAATTGATTGATGCGTGCATCAGCATCCCCTTCACCTTCAGGAAGTTGGATGGCAGCAAAACCAGCATTCTGTAAGGCAGAAGATGTCTCAGATGCATCTTCATTCTTGACAAAAACAGCGATTACATCGCCTCCATCGATGAAGATTCCATTTGCTGCAGCGGCTTTTGCAGCGTTAACATCGTTTACAGTACCTATGAATGAAGTAAGAGATGAATATCCAGTAAGTAGTTCGACATCTATCTCCAAGGGAGAAATCGCACCTAAGGTGGCCTCCTCTTCAGATTTAGAAGTCACAACTGTGTCGATTTCGTCTATTCGGCTCATGTGACTTAGAAGGGAATCTACTTTCTCAGGTAATTCTCCATCCAAAGATTTGCGTACTGACGTAGCCGAAGTCATCTCTGTTGGTTCAGCTACCTCAATTTGTGCAACTGCGGCACGTACCTTGTTGAGATCTCTACCGATTTGCTCCGACTTATCTGAAGGAGTGCCCAATGAAAAGCCATCCTCAGAGCCAGTGTAATCAATGAAGTGTAATGCCTTCAAGCGGGAAAGCATTTCTAGAGCATCATCGAGGTTATCCAAAACACCAGCAGCGGTCAAACGACCCATTTGGCGAGTCTGAACCTGTGACATTTCTAGCAACCTCCTAATTTGTTGTGTGTGATTAAGCACGGAAGGCGTCAAGAATAACTTTCAGAGCCTTCTTACGGTTCTTCTCACCACTGGAATGAATGGCTGCAATCGAAGCATCTCCTTCCTTAGACACCTTAGCCGCTTCTCCCTCAGCAGCAGCACGAGAATCACTAACAATCTTTTGAGCGGCAGATTCGGAATCTGAGCGACTGTTCTGTATGGACTCAGTGGCTTCCAGTCTTGCCTTTTGGATGATGCTTGAGGAATCGGATTCGGCCTTTGATATAGTCGAGGAAGCAGCATCTTCTGCTTCACGAATTGTGCGGAGAACATCAGCGTGACTCATCTATTTCACCTTCGGTGATGGCGGCGACCGAAGAAGGGTATATCATGATAACCTCCGTTACATGTGTTTCTTAGTGTCGGGGTGTCGGGGGTTGGGCCCCCCAAACCAACCAAATATAGGAGCGAATCAGGGCCTCTTTGTGGACACGGAAACCATAGACTCGGAAGAGTGGGATGAGTTGATGCTCAATCTCGAAGCAACCATTCCAGTATATGACCGAATAAACCGCTTTGCAACTCTAGGTCAAGTCAAGAAATGGAGGGAATTAGTACGGCATAAGATGCCTACTGAAGGACGCATACTTGAGGTAGGATGTGGACCTGGTAGTTTCGCCGAAGATGTAGTTGGCACAGACTTAGTTTGTCTTGACCC
>DUIL01000005.1:2388-2931 GCA_013330385.1 Candidatus Thalassarchaeaceae archaeon | reverse complement strand
GCGGAACCTCGAGTTAATGCATGTAGAACGGAACGTGGAGAGTCTCTTGTCGAGTTCGTAGAAGGCAAGGCAGAAGAGCTCCCATTTGAGGACAATTCTTTCGATGGCGTTTGCTCTTTATTTTCATTCCGAGATTGGTATGATAAGCGGGCTGGTCTTAGTCAAGTTTTACGCGTACTGAAGCCCGGCGCTAAGGTCGTAATTGTAGATCCTGCAAAAATGAATAAACTGCACGGATTCTTCGGTTGGATGTGGATGCGAATCTGGGTTGGAGCCTATGCGCGTATAGTTTGCAAAACAAGCGACCACCCCTGGAAATGGTTGACCAAAACGTACGTACATTTTGGAACAACTAAGGATTACATTCGAATGCTCGAAGAAGTAGGATTTGTTCAAGTAAAAGGAAAGGTCATATTCCCGGGCATGGCTACAATCTGGGAAGCACACAAGCCTGAATTAGGCAAGGGCTGCTGCTCTAATTGTTGACATTTGAGATTGAATCAAAGGGTACCCTTTGATTCAGAAAATTATGAATGGCTTACG
>DUIL01000005.1:0-2047 GCA_013330385.1 Candidatus Thalassarchaeaceae archaeon | reverse complement strand
CAAGTAACAAATCTCCAAACGAATGGCTTGGTTAATGGGTTAAACAAGAGATTAATTAGCCAATCAGGAAGCCTCAATATCCAACTTCCAAGTCTGAATGCTCTCTTCGAATTTGACATCACTTTACCCATCTGACGCTTCCACTCGTTCTCGTATTGATGGAGTGAGGTCCCATCATTGAGATGAGTTACAATCGTTTGTCCTGCAATTCGGCCACCGATCATTGCAATTGTGATACCAGCGCCATTACTTGGCAATACCATTCCTGCAGCGTCACCAACAAGCAGATGATTGCCCTTGACAAAACAATCGATAGTTCCTGACATCGGAAGTGATCCTGCACCACTGAAGGTCACATCTTCCCCGTAGCGACCGAAGAAATCCTCTGCAAATAGATTCAGTGAACGCCCCTTTGCAAACTTATTTTGAATTCCAACACCAATATTAGCACCACCCTCTTTAGGAAACATCCAGGCATATCCACCCGGAGCCATTCCACCAAAATGAAGTTCGACAGCATCACCGAAATCGCCATTCATCAAGACGAATTTGATTGGAATTTTGAGGCCTGATTCATCCCAATGATCGCGGCGCAAGGGGTCGTTATGACCTCCTGCGCCTACAATCACTCTAGCAGTGAATTTACTCCCATCTCGCAATAATACAGTTTCATCCTCAACAGACTCAACGCGAGAATTAGTTAGATAATGAGCACCCCTAGATTTTGCAAGTTCTACAAGGGCTTCATCGTGAGCAACACGATTCAACATCAGGCCCTCAAATGGAAATCGAAGCGGTTTACCAGAAGGGGGAACTAAATGCATCTGCGAAGTTCTTCTTGAAATTGCAGATTCAGGAGTCTGTAGTAAATCATCAATTTCTGGAACGTTGGGGCAAAGACGTCTCATCTCATCATTAGTTGGAACTAATTCGCCACACTGCAAGGGGGAACCTATCGACTCTCGCCCATCAATAACCAAGACTTCTTTGCCACCTTCTGCAACATATCGAGCAACGGTTGAACCCGCTGGACCGCCACCAATTACAATGACATCCCAATCGGTTTTCTCAATCATTCCAACCACCAGAGAACCGCTCAGACACCTCATGTGCGTCGTCGCAGAGATTGCTTTGCTAACTCTATCAAAAGTTCTCTGGCTTTATTCATAGGCAATACCTCTAGAGATGAAAGAGCTCTATCGATGTGGTTATGGATTAGTTGTCTAGCATAGTCGAAAGAACCTGCAATTTCAAGTAAATTAGTCAATTCACCCCACCTGTCATCACTAAAGTTCTGTAATACATCAGCGAGTTGTTCTCTTTCTACTCCGTGAAGCATTGTTAGACCATGGATAAGAGGTAGAGTCATCTTACCTTCATGAACATCCGTCCCACGTGGTTTACCCATAGAAGGGTCTCCAGTTAGGTCAAGCAGATCGTCCACTAATTGGAAGGCGCGACCAATTTCCCAACCAAATTTTTCAAGTTCATCACGAATCTCATCTGATGCTCCTGCTACTATTGCAGCACAGGCACACCCATTTGCAAAGGGTCCCGCCGTCTTGCCATCAATAATTGAATAGTAGTCCTCTGGAGTAGTTGTCAAATCGCCAATGTGGTTGAACTGCAACAATTCACCAGTTGCTATGTTAACACAAGTCTCAGCAATTCGAGACATTACCTCATCATCAAAACGGCTCCCGAGACTATATCCCAGTGCAAACAGATAATCGCCAGCAATTATTGCGTGAGATAAACCATGAGTGGTGTGAAGAGTGGGTTTTCCCCTACGTGTTTTTGATTGATCATAAATATCGTCGTGAATCAATGTTGCAGTATGTATCAATTCAACACCTATTGCTAAATCCATAATTTTAGGTTCATCTTCACCACCTGCGACCTCATACGCCAACAGACCGATGATTGGACGGAATCTCTTTCCACCTCCAAGAAGAATTTCTCTAGCAAGACTCATTGCAGGTGCATCTGTACTAATCATTCGCTCCTGAACATAATTCTCCAGGGCCTCTTCAAAATGATCTTGGCG